>SCTB01000185.1 GCA_004297545.1 Alphaproteobacteria bacterium | reverse complement strand
TCGAATTATTGCGCGCTTCGCGCGCTATTCACGTGATAGAAGGCAACCGACTGTACTCTGATTTTCATCGGGGCGGCGAAGATAGAGAGAACTCCGGTTCTCCGGGTCTCCGCGTTAAAAAACCTTATTCCCCATACGCGCAAAACCCTGTAATATCAAAGCCGATGGGGAGACCATGAACAAAATCGAACTGACCAAAGAAGACCACGATCTCGTCGCCGCCGCGGCGCTGGCGATCAGGCAGCCGGTGCTGCAGATTTTCGGCGAAAAAGCGCCCGCGCTGGTGGGCGCGGCCGTGCGGCTCGACAACGGGCGCATCATCACGTCCAACAATCTGACCGTCGATGTCGGCAGCATTTCGATGTGCGCCGAGCCCTTTGCGATTGCGGAGGCCAACCGCGAGCCCGACCGCAAGATCACCACGATTGTGGCCGTCTATCACGAACTGGCCAAAGAACCCAAGGTCGTCTCCCCCTGCGGGCGCTGCCGCGAGGTTATCACCGATTTCGCCCCGTCCGGCTTCGTCATCCTGCGCGACCCCGGCACCAAGCACCTGTATAAAGTGCGCTCGGTGGATTTATTGCCGTTGAAGTACGGGGATTACTGGAAAGACGGCAACCTCGTCTGACACAATCGTCATCCCCGCGAAAGCGGGGATCTCGTGCAGAATGAGTGCGGTGTTTGCGGCATGAGATTCCCGCTTTCGCGGGAATGACGGAATAGAAGTTAGCGTCTTCCCGCCTTCTTGAGCGCCGGGATTTCCCTGAAGCGGCGCAGCAGCGCGCCCATCGTGGTCGCCTGCACGAAAACGGAAAAGGCGACGACGGAGAAGGTGACGGTAATGACCGCCTCCCGCCCCGGCATATCTTCGGGAAGACCCATGGCAAGGGCCAGCGCCAGCGCGCCACGCAACCCGCCCCAGAATAAAACATGCTGGTGCTTCATCTTCACTTTCCAGCGTGATTTGCGGAACATTAAAGCGACCGGATAGATAGCGGCGGCGCGGCCCAGCGTGACAAGGCCCACGGCGATGGAGGCCGGAACAATCACGCCCCATATGTTCTGCTTGGCCTGATATATGCCGATCAGGATAAAGATGAGCGAGTTGGAAACGAAGGCCGCATACTCCCAGAAGGCCGCCACCGCCTTGCGCCCGACATCGTTCCATGAGCCGAGATCGCCGTAGTTGCCCAAAATAACCCCGGCCGTCATGCAGGCGATGATGCCCGACACATGGTAATGTTCCGCCAGCAGGAAGGAGCCCCAGGCGGCGATGGTGGTAAAGGTGATTTCGACAAGGTGATCGTCGGTGCGCCCCGCCAGCATCATCACGAAGCCCGCCAGCACCGCGCCGCAGATCACGCCGCCGAAGACGGTCAGCAGCAACATGTTGAGGGCCTCGAGCGGCCCCGCCGCATCGCCGCCCGCCGTGACCGCGAGCGCGATCGTGAAGGCGACCGCCGCCGTGCCGTCGTTCAGCACGCTTTCGGACTCCAGCAGCAGGCGCAGCCGCCCGTGCGCGCCTGCTTCCTTGAAAGTAGAAATAACAGAAACGGGGTCAGTCGCGGCGATCAGCGTGCCGAAACATAGCGCCGCCGGCCATCCCCAGCCTGCCCATTGGTGCATACCCACGGCCGTCACCGCCGCCGAAAAAACCACGCCGATGGTCGCGAATGCCATGATGAGCACAAGATCCTTGCGTAAACCTTTCCACGGAATATGAAACGCCGCCTCGAAAATCAGCGGCGGCAGCAGGATATAGAACACAAGGTCGCGCGTGAGCGGAAGCTCGATGGGCACCGGCGAAAAGGCAAGCCCGATCCCGGCCAGCGTCAGCCCCACGATATAGGGCATGCGCAGCCGGTTCACCACCATCGCCACGATGGCGGCGATGAGCAGCAGGAACTCGATATTCTGGACGACAGTTTCCATGAGGCCATTATACCCCTTTTGGAATCACGGCTGCAACAGTAAGGGGTAGTACCCTCACCCTAACCCTCTCCCAAGAGGAGAGGGGATTCCTGACTTTCGCTGCGCGAAAGAGATTATAAATTTATAATCTTCGTCCGAAGGACGCCTTTAGTACCCTCTCCTTTGGGACGAGGATGCAGCGTCCCCTTAACGGGGACCTGCATGGGTGAGGGTACTTGCCGCCCTCTATTCAGGGATAGCCAATAAAACAATCGACAGCATCGCCATCACCACCGCGATCATCTGGATTTTATTGATGCGCTCCTTGTAGAAAATGCGGGCGAGAACCAGCGATATGACCGGGTACATCGCCGTCAGGGTGACGACGACGGCGACCGGCCCGTGTTTCAGCGCATAGAAATAGCACATGATGGCGGTCACGGTGAGGGCGCTCGACGCGCCGATGATGCCAAGGGCGCGCGCATCCTTCTGCAGCTTGCCCTTCAGGTAGAAAAACAGCACGGGCATCGACACGCAGAGACTGCCGAAGGCCTCGTAGAAAATCACGCTGTGCGGCTGCATGGTCTGCAGTGCGATCTTGGGCAAAAAGGCCCAGAGCCCCCAGACGAGCATCGCGCCCAGGGCGGGAACCAGCCATATTTTGCCGCTACTTCCGCCCATCGGCCTTCACCAGCAAGATGATGGAGGCAAGCCCCAGCGCCACGCCGGCGGCCTGCCGCAGCGTGATCGGGTCGTGCAGCAGCGCGGCGGCCAGCAGGGTCGCCACCAGCGGATAGAGAGAGGAAACCATGGAGACATAAGTCACCGGCCCCTCTTTCAGCGCGGTGAGATAGAACAGCTGGCCCAGCGTGCCGCAGGCCCCCGTCGCCATCGCGAAAATCACGGCCTTCAGGTCATATTCCGGCCCGCCGTAGAACAGCTGCGCAATGACGGCGAAAAGGAGAAAGAACAGGGAATGGTAGACGCTCATCTGGTACTGCGACAGCTTGCGCAGCACAACCTTGGGCATGATGGCCGTGACGCCCCAGATGACCAGAGCCACCATCGCGGGCGGGAACCAGTTAGCAATATTCATAATGAAGCCTGCGGCCTCCCCTTAAGAACTTTTATATCAAAGGGAGGTCCTTGACCTATAGAGAAATTTCACATTTTTCGGCAAGTCTTGGCTTGCCCCGCTTTGGTCATGTATATATAGCTTCAGATAATCTCAAAGAGGATTTTTTCCGTGGCTGAATCGAAGCGCTTTCTTGTTTCCTGGGACCAGTTCCACCGCGACTGCAAGGCGCTGGCCTGGCGGCTCGTTGAGAAGCAGGATGAATGGGCCGGCATCATCGGCATCACGCGCGGCGGGCTGATCCCGGCCGGCATCGTGGCGCGCGAGCTGGACATCAAGGTCATCGAGACCATCGGCATTTCCTCCTACGACGATAAAGACCAGCGCGAAGTGAAGATACTCAAGGCCGTCAACAAAGAGATCACCAAGGACGGCCAGAACTGGCTGGTCATCGACGACCTCGTCGATACGGGCAACACGGCGAAAATCATCCGCCAGACGCTGCCCAAGGCGCATTTCGCGACCGTCTACGCGAAGCCCGCCGGCGAGCCGCTGGTGGATACTTATGTAACATGGGTCAGCCAGGATACCTGGATCTATTTCCCCTGGGATGTCGACATCCAGCCCACGGACCCCATTGTGGCGGAACGCAAACTTCTGGATTCAAAGCGCAAAACAGGCTAATTTGAACGCAATAAAAAGAACGACAGGACCATCCCCCCATGGATATGGAAGTCAATAAAATCTTCGGCGCCCTTTTGACCGCGGGCATCATCTCAATGCTGTGCTGGTTCGTCTCGCATCTGGCTTTCGAGCATGAACCTTTGGAAAAGAACGCGTATGAAATCGCTGGCGCTTCAGGCGGCGGCGAAACACCGGGCGCTCCCGCTGCGGCAACCGAAGCCGAGCCGATCGACGTGGCGAAGGCCGATATCGCGCAGGGCCAGAAAGTTTCCGCCGTCTGCTCTTCCTGCCATACGATGGGCAAGGGCGAGCCTAACAAGGTCGGCCCCAATCTTTTCGGCATCGTGGGCAGCGCGCATGCGCGCACGTCCGACTACGCCTATTCGGATGCCATGAAGGGCCACGCCGGCGAGAAGTGGGATTACGATGCGCTGAACAAATTCCTGTGGAGCCCGCAAAAGACCGTGCCCGGCACCAAGATGACCTTCGCGGGCCTCAAGAAGCCGGAAGACCGCGCCGCCGTCATCAAATGGCTTGAGTCGCAGAAGTAAATCTTTTCAGAGCCTGAGTTTCAACGGTTTCCGCGCCGGCATTTTTTCGCGCAATGACATGGCCGGATCCACGCGCTCTTTTGCGTGCCAGCCGAGGAGTTCCTTCATTTCATTGTTGTGCGCCCAGCCCTGCACGTCTTCAAGCGGTACGCCCACCCGGCCGAGACTGAGCAGCCTCTCCGTCGCTTTTTTCAGGTTGCTGTTGACGGCGAACCTCAGGCAGCTGAACCCGGGCCAGTTGCCGTGTTTCGAAATCCCTTCAATGGCGGCCCCCTTCTCCATCAGCAGGATGGCCGCGTCTTCCGCCCGGCACATCAGCGCACTCATCAGGGCCGTGTCGTTGCTGGAATCTTTCTGATCCAGATTAGCCTTGTTCGCGATCAGGATTTTCATGACTTCCGTCGCGTTGACGCAAGATGCCCGTCCCAGCGCCGTCTCTCCGCCATCTCCTTGTTTGTTCACATCCGCGCCTTTTTCGAGCAGCAGCGCGACAAGCTCCGGCGAGGGACGCACGGCGCCATAGCCGCCGGCGGCCCACATCAGGGCTGTGCAGCCGCCGTATAATCCATCGAGCTCGATGCGATCGTTTTGCAGAAGCTTTTTGGCGAGATCCGTTTCTCCGCGCATGATGGCACCGCAAAGCTCGTCGGGTTTGGCTGCTTTTCTGAATTTGCTGAAAAGGGACATAGGCGGATCATTCCTTTGATAGGGCCCATGATATCTATCATATTATGTAAACAAAATCAACGGGCCGTATCGCTCCCGGCTGCTGAAAGCTTAGTGATTGTTTTATCTAGCGCATTGGCCGGCTGTAGGGCCCGTCGATGTCGCGCGGGGCGGGCAGAAGCCCGGTCTCCATCCGTATCTTATGCGCGGCCTGGTATTCGGAATCGGCAAAGACGATATAGGGGATTTTCCTGCCGCCGATATCGAGACGCACCGTGTAATAGCCAACCATGAGCTTTTCATCCTGCATGACTATTCTCCCGCCTATACATACGCGCAGGCAGGGAACGGGGTTCCCTTTTCCGGGATCACCCGCAGAGCGCCTGATCCTTCAGGCGTTTGACATGGAAGACATAGAGCGAATGATATTCGCCCTCGGTCGTCTTTATCTGCCCGGTCACCTCATCGGGCGTCACGAAGCCGATACCGACCGTCCCCTGGGAGGACTTGCAGGGCAGGTCTTCGGGCTTGTCGCCTCTGGTTTTCGGGCACTGGATGATGGAGGCCGATCCCTGCTCCTGCTTGCCGTTCGCCTGATAGGCGACGACGGAATTTTTATCCTTGGCGTCCAGCGCCGACAGCGACGCGTAGACGGAGGCCGAAACGCCGTTATCCAGCTGGATCGTAAAGGCGGCGCCATCCCAGGGTGCGCAGGAATCGCGGATGGTGCCGCTTAAGACCTGGCTGCCGTCCGCCGGGATATCGCCGATTTTCTGTTTCACCAGTTCGACATTTGCGGCAACGGCGCGCCCCTCCTCGTCCTGCAGCAGCAGCGAGCCGGAAGGCAGGTCAGGCCCCAGAAACAGCCAGCGCTGCCCCGGCTGGAAATCGATGCCGCAGGAGCCTTTGCTGCGCGCCTGAACCTCGACATCCACCGTCGCGCCCTCCTTGGCGTTTTTCACGCCCTTTTCGACGCTGAAAATCGCAAGGCCGTTCTCCACCGTGGTGATGGACCCCAGAAAGGCCGTATCCGCGGCCTTCAGCGCCTCATCCAGGGATTGCGCCGCATATTGGCAGGCGGCTGCGCCCCGCGCCCCTGCCGCCAGCAGGGCAATGACCAGAAAAATGCGCAAATACATGGATTTCCTCTCTGCCTGTCCTTAGGTACAGTTTAGACGGCTTTGCTGGGGATTTCCCTTGGAATCCTTGAAAAACCTGCAAAAACAAATACTTTTCGGAATCGGGGTTTTCTGATACATTCCCGCCCTGACAAAGGACAGGTGGCCGAGCGGTTGAAGGCGCTAGTCTCGAAAACTAGTATAGGTGTAAGCCTATCGAGGGTTCGAATCCCTCCCTGTCCGCCATTTCTTATTGTATTTTCAGCGTTATTTTTCAGGGACTTTTGGTGTCGCTAGTTCTAAAAACTAGCGCATGTAAATAAGGCATGTTTTACAATTAGTTACCACTTACACACTTTTTACACACTTTTAGGCAAAAAACTAATGCCAGCCAATGCGACCGTTTCGCACTTCGATAAGAAAAAATAGGCGCAGGAGGTATAGTCGCCGATCGCTGGCGCGTCGGCGCGGCATGACGGCTAGGACGATTAGGCAGACAATGCGCCTGACGGCGCAATGTCTCCTCGTCCTGACATCATGTCTTTGGCACTCGCGCACCACGCATCGCGCTCGACCCGCACGCGGTCGGTTGCTGGGTTTGCTCACATGCCAGTCGCGGGCGCTTCCGACGAGCCGCGCCGTCTTATTGTGGCTACCGCCATGCACCGTTCCAGCCTATGCAATGCGCCGTTTAGGGGAGCCTTCAACCAGCCCTCGAATCCTGCCATGACCAGAAACGGGTGACCTTAGCTCTCCCCTTTGGAAACCCCTTCAACCACCGTGTTTGCCGTTGGTGCGCAATTCATGAATCATTCCGAGCCTTTGTTAGCGCGGCGCGCCTAATCAGCCGTTGCATGAGTTGATTTCTTAACTAAGAAAACATTCATTCCTACGATAAAAAGACAATTATACCATTGATTATACGCACTTATTTGCAATGAATTTCTGAAAGAAATTAAGAGTCAGTTGACATAATGTGAAGTGAGTGTTACAAATTCATTACGTCACGCATCTACGACAGAACGATTTCCGCACGTTTCTCGTCTGCCGGTACAGCGTGACTGAAACGGCCTCAACAGAACCTGTTCGCTGAACAGCTATGAAGGTCGTTATTAAATGCTGCGAAAACTCTTCACCCGACCCAATCTCCAAAACCATGATGCGCCAGCGCCTGCGGCCGATTTGTCCGCGCCTGCGCGGCGCAATCCCCATACCTTTTCCATTCTTCCCTTACCCTGCAGCGACGCTCCCGCGCTGACGGCGGATAAACACGTCTTAAAAAAACAGGAGTGACACCATGTTCATCACCAGAATTTTCAACAAGATCGCGGCCGACTTCCGTGGCGAGGCGCTGCGCAGCGAGCTTGGCAAAAAGGACGAAAAAAAAATCAACGACCGCAAGGTGCTCCGCCTTATCCAAAAAGGCGCGGACCTAAAGGGCACCGACTGGATCGGCAATACCGCGCTTCACTGGGCTATCTACAGCAAGAAGAAAGAGGCTATTCTTGCCATGATCGACAAGGGCGCTGATATCAACCAGCAGAACGTCCGCGGCGAGACGGCGCTGCTGGCGGCGCTCTGGTTCCAGGTGGATGATGTCGTGCCGATACTGCTGGAGAAAGGGGCGCGCACCGACCTCCGCGATGCGATGGGGAATGGCGCGGAATCCCTCGCCCTCGCCTTCAGCAAGGCAGATCTCGCAAGTCAGATCAGGACTGTCTACGAGCAGCAAACCGGCGAGCGGAGCTACGCCCGAGCTCGCGCGCGCAGCTTTGAGCGCGCGGGCGGCTGGTAAGCATCAGGCCCTCGGCGGCTTGAAGCGCGGCGGTTATCAAGGTGACGAAACCAGTAGGAAATCAAGCTTTCCACAGGGGTAAACAGATGATGAAGATTATCGACAAAATCACGGGTGGCTGGAAATCATTCAAGGCTGACTACAAGCATACTCCGTATTTTCTAAAGAACACTATTGGGATGGCAGCATTCTCCGGCGGAGTAACAGGCGCGCTCTATCTGGCCACGATGTTCGTGCTCCCACCGCCTGTACCGCAGCTGCTGCTGATGGGCGCGATTGCTTCGGCTTTTTCCGCTGTCGTCTGCAGC
>SCTB01000184.1 GCA_004297545.1 Alphaproteobacteria bacterium | reverse complement strand
TATTGCCGCCGCTGACGGTGACGGTCGAGACGTCGAAGTTGCCGGCGGTCGTGAAGTCGGCGTTGAATGTCACATCGGAATTCAGGCCCGCGGGCGCGTCGTCGATGACATCCCCGATAATGGTTCCGCCGTTGACGGTGATATCCGTCGACCCGGTAAGGCCGGTCAGCTTGATCGCCGTGCCGCCTGATCCGGAGATTGTGCCGGATGTCGTGATGCCGCCGGGTATAGAGGTCCCGGTGACGGCGATCGCGGTCGTGCCGGAAATCGTGCCGGTGGTGTCGTTGAAGATGGAAGAAATCACGCCCGTATCGGTAATGCCGCCCGAGATGCTGCCGAGGTTATCGATGCCCAGAATAGCGCCCGTGATTGTACCGCTGTTGACGATACCGTTCGAGATGGAGCTGCCGGAAGCGATAAAGATGCCTTCGGTGGCGCCCGAGATTATGCCGCTTGCGTTGTTGGTAATGCCTCCCGAGATGCTGCTCGACGTGCCGACCCCGATGCCAAGATTGCCCGCGATGAGGCCGCTGTTGGTAAGCCCCGCGCCGGAAATGTCCGAGCTGTCGGCAACCAGAATACCTGTGTTGCCGCCGGAAATCGTGCCCGTCGCTGTATTGGTAACCCCGCCCGACATCGTGGACGTGCCGGTCAGGTGCAGGCCCGCGACGCCGCCCGCCAGAATGCCGCTGTTGCTGACGGCTCCCGTGAAGGTGGACGCCCCGTCGATGCGCAGGCCCGTCGAGCCGCCCGAAATCGTGCCGGTATTCGTATTCGTCAGGCCGCCGGAAATATTGCTGCCGGATACATGGACGCCGGCGGAACTGCCGGAAATCGTACCGCTGTTATTCACAAGACCCGCGATATTGCTGCCACCAGAGAGCTTGATGCCGGTCACGGGACCGGAAATAAGGCCGCTGTTGTCGACGCCGCCGGTAATGGAGGCAGCCGCGCCCACATTGAGACCGACGCCGGCCGCCGTGCCGCCGGAAATCGTCCCGGCGTTGGTGATGCTCCCGATGCTGCTGCCCACGCCACTGACGTTAATGCCGGTGCCTGTTGTCAAAGTCGCGCTGATGACGCCCGTCCCGGTATTCGTCACGATGCCGGTGATGTCGGCGTCAGCCACGACGCTGATGCCCTTCCCGCCCGCCTGGATTATCCCGCTGTTGTTGAGGCTCACGACCGTGCTGCCGGCCCCGGTCACGAGAATTCCTGCGCTGGCAGCGCCGCCGCCGCCGCTGACCGTGCCGCTGTTGATGATGCCGCCGCCGGTAATATCACCGGCGCCGCTGACCTGGATGGCGTTGACGCCACCCGTGATTGTGCCCGCGTTATTGATGCCCGCGCTGAAGCCGCTGATCTGGCCGCTGTTGACGATACCGCCCTGGATGGAGGAATTGCTGCTGACGAAAATGCCCGTGCCGGAAAGGTTTCCGCCCGCAATCGTCCCGCTGTTGTTGATGCCGCCCAGGATATCGCTGTTGCCGGTGACGACGATGCCGTCCCAGGTCGTGGTAAAGCCGGTGATAAGGCCCTGGTTGGTAATGCCGCCGGTGATAGAGGCGCTGGCTGCGACCCGCAGCCCGGTACTGCCGCCCGATATCGTGCCGCCCGTCGCGTTCGTGAGACCGCCGGTGATGATGCTGCCCGCACCGGTGACCTGGACGCCGTAAGTGCTTCCTGTAATCAACCCGCTGTTCAGGACGCCGCCCGCGACAGTGCCACCGCTATGGACGTTGATGCCGAAAGTGGCGGTCACGTTGCCGGAAATGGTCCCGGCCAGGTTATTGATGCCATGCGTGCCGCCCGTGATAAGACCGGTATTATCGATGCCGCCCTGGATGAGCGAACCGGTATCGAGAAATATGCCTGTCCCGCCGCCGCCCGAAATCGTGGCGCTGTTGGTAATGCCGCCGGTGATCGTCGAGGGATCGACCTGGATGCCGTAGGCGGAGCCCTTGATGATGCCGGTATTCGCGATGCCGCCAGCGACGGTGCTGCTGCTGACAATGGAGATCCCGGCGCTGCCGCCCGAAATCGTCCCTGCCGTGTTCGTGATGCCGCCAGAGATGAACGCCGACGATACGCCGATGCCTGCGACGCCGCCCGGCGCGCTGGCAATCAGGCCCGTATTGATGACGCCGCCGGAGATATCGCCGCCGTTGGTGACGAAAATGCCGTAACTGCTTCCCCCGATCGAACCGCTATTGTCGATGGCGGTGGTAATATCTGCCAACGCTCCATCCACGCGAATGCCTGTTGTCACGCCGGAGATCGTGCCGTCGTTGTTGATCCCTTTGATAAGGCCTGTGTTGACGATGCCGCCGGTGACGGAACCGCTTAATCCCACGATAATTCCCGTGCCGCCGGTCAGGGTGCCGTTGTTGGTGATCGTTCCCGAGATGACGCCGCTGGACGCCACAATGATAGCGCCCGCCGCGGAAATCGTTCCGTCGTTGATGATGTCGCCCGTGATGGCGCTGCCGGCGCCCGTGACGAGAACCCCCTGAAACCCGGCGATCACGCCCGAGTTCTGAACATTACCTGAAATCACGCCCCCAGAATTGACGACAAAAGCCGAGAACCCGACTATATTTCCGCTGTTGTCGATTCCGCCGCTGATGTCGCTGCCGGTACCGGTGACATGAAGACCGACGAAGCCGGAAATCGTTCCCGCATTGTCAAGAAGCGCTGAAATATCCCCGCCGCCGCTGACCAGTATGCCGGTGGTTCCGCCGACAATCGTGTTCCCCGTTGTATTGCTTATGCCGGCAATGGTGCTATTCGCGCCGTTCACCTTGACGCCCACAAGAGTGCCTGTCACCAGACCGCTGTTCACGATGCCGCCGCCCGTGATGTCCCCGCCGCCGGAAACGGAAATGGCGGTATTGGCGGCAGATATCGTCCCGCCGGTCAGGTTGGAAATGCCGACGATGGTGCCGGTGTTCTGGATGCCGGCGGTAATGGCGCCCGAGTTCGCGATGCCCTGCGAGGATACCGTGCCGACGCCGGAGCTGATGGTGCCGCTGTTGATGATGGCCCCGGTGATCTGCGACGACGAATCCACAAAAATCCCGGCCGTGCCAAGGACGCCGGATCCGCCATGAATCACGCCGGAGTTATTGATGATCCCTGATATCTCGCTGTTGCTCAGAACCGCGATGCCGGCCGAGCCGCCCGAAATCGTACCGCCGACGGCGTTCGTGATCTGGCCGGTCAGAATGCTGGTGGCGCCCACGCGAACTCCCAGTGCCCCGCTGGAGATAACGCCGGTTGCGCCATTGCTGATGCCGCTCGAAATATCGCCGCTGCCGGCGATGGCAATGCCTGAATTCGTTCCGTTGATGATCCCGCTGTTGACCAGCCCGCCGCCCGTGACGTCGCCGCCCGACTGGACCAAAACGCCGGTCGCTGCGCCGGAGATCGTTCCGGCGTTACCGATACCCGCTGTTGCGCCGGTAATCAGGCCGCTGTCGGCAATGCTGCCGACAGAAGCTCCCGCGCCAATCTGTATGCCCGAGCCAAAAAGCGTGCCTCCGGAAATCGTGCCCGCGTTGCTGATGCTACCGATACTGCTGCCGGCGCCGCTGATTTTGATGCCTGTGCCCGTAAGGGTATAGCCATGGATGATGCCGGTGCCGGTATTCGTGACCGCGCCGGTAATGTCGGCGCTCACCGCGACGCTGATCGCCTGCCCGCCGGACTGGATTGTCCCGCTGTTCGTGATACTGGCGACGGTACTGCCCGCGCCCGTGACGAGAATGCCGGCATCGGTGCCCGATGTGCCCCCATTGATCTGACCGCTGTTGATAATGCCGCCGCCCGTAATGTCGCCATCTGCCTGCACGGTAATGGCATTGGCAGTCCCGGCGATCACGCCGGCATTATTAACGGCAGCAGTGAACCCGCCGATCTGGCCGCTATTGACGATGCCGCCCTGGATGGAACTGTTGCTGCTGACGGAAATGCCGGTGCCGGCCGTCGCGCCGCCGGCGATCACGCCGGTAGCGGCGTTGTTAATGCCGCCAAAGACATCGCTGTTGCCCGTGACCACGATGCCATTCCATGAAGTGACATTCCCGGTGATTGTGCCCTGATTGGCAATACCGCCCGTGATAGAAGCGCTGCTTTGCAGACGCAATGCCGTGTCGCCGCCGGAAATGACGCCTGAATTCGTATTCGTCAGGCCCCCCGTAATATCGCCGCCGCCCTGTATCAGGATGGCAATCGAAGTATCTGCAATGCTGCCGGCGTTGTTGATGCCATCCGTGCCGCCCGCAATAAGACCGCTGCTGGAAATGCCGCCCGTAATTGAAGCGCCGGTGCCAACGTGGATACCGTAACCGGTTGCCGTGCCGCCCTGGATCGTGCCGAAGTTGCTGATGCTACCGACCGTGCTCCCGGCGCCGGCAATATTAATACCGGTTCCGGACAATGTGTAACCAAGGATAAGGCCGCCGAGGTTATTGGTTATGGCGCCTGTAATGTCCGCGCCTGCTGCAACGCTGATCGCCCGTCCGCCGCTTTGGATCGTGCCGCTGTTCGTGATGCTCGAAACGGTACTGCCTGTTCCGGTCACCAGCAGACCCGCATTACCGCCCGTCGCTCCGCCGTTGATCTGGCCGCTATTGACGATGCCGCCGCCCGTGATGTCGCCGTCTGCCTGTACGGTGATCGCCGTGTTACCGGAGATAACACCAGCATTGTTGATGGCGGCGGTGAACCCGCTGATCTGTCCGCTATTGACGATGCCGCCCTGGATAGAGCTGTTGCTGCTGACCTGGATGCCCGTCCCGGACACGGTGCCGCCCGCCAACGTACCACTGTTGTTGAGGCCGCCAAGGATGTCGCTGTTGCCGGTGACAACGATGCCGTTCCAGACCGTTGTGTTACCGGTAATAGCGCCTTGGTTCGTAATGCCGCCGGAAATCGAGGCGCTGCTTGCGACGCGCACCGCAGTATCGCCGCCGGAAATGACGCCGCTGTTCGCGTTCGTCAGGCCGCCGGAAAGGGTGCTGCCCAGGCCCGTCACCACGATGGCCTGGCCGGTGCCCGCGATGATTCCGCTGTTCAGAACGCCGCCAGCGATCGTGCCCGAGCTATGAACATTGATGCCGAAAGAAGCCGTCACGTTGCCAGAAATAGTCCCGGCTAGGTTATTGATGCCGTGTGTGCCGCCTGTAATAAGGCCAGTATTGTCGATGCCCCCGAGGATGACAGAACCGGTATCAAGGAATATGCCCGTGCCGCCGCCGCCCGAGATCGTGGCGCTGTTGGCGATGCCGCCCGTGATTGTGGAAGGATCGAGGAGAATGCCCGCCAGAGACCCGGCAATCACGCCCGTATTATTGACGCCACCTGTAATCAGGCCGGTCTGGACGGATATGCCTGTGATGGGGCCGGAAATCGTGCCTGCGTTGTTAATGCCGTGTGTACCGCCCGAGATCAGGCCGCTGTCGATAATGCCGCCGGTGATAGTGGACCCGGCCTCGACAAATATGCCGGTTACGCCGCCGTCGATGGTGCCGCTGTTGTCAATGCCGCCTGAAATACTGCTGGCGAGCTGTACGATGATGCCGCGATTTGATCCGGAAATGGCGCCGCTGTTGTCGACGCCCCCGGATATATCAGAATTATTGAATACATTAATGCCGAGCGCGCCGGAAATGGTGCCGCTGTTGTTAACGCCGCCCGAGATGTCGCTGGTGCTATAGGAAAAGACGGCCGAGCTATTTCCGTGGATGAGGCCGCTGTTGATGATGCCGCCCGAGATATCCGCATTGATATAGGAACCCGCCCCGTATGGCCCGGAAATGGTGCCGCTGTTGTCGATGCCTCCTGAAATATCACCGCCGGCATTCGCCATGACGACGGTCTGCGCGCCGGTGATTGTTCCAGAATTGACAATCCCTCCGGAAATATCGCTGCCGGCGCCCATCGCGACGATCCCGAAACCGTTGCCAATCATGCCGCTGTTATCAATTCCGCCAGAGATATCGCTGTTGGTCTGAACCCGGATCCCGTAGACAGTTCCGGAGATCGTGCCGCTGTTGTCAATCAGTCCCGTAATATCACCGCCGCCGGTCACGCGTATGCCGGTTGCAGCGCTGCTTATGGTGCCAGCGTTGTTGATCGCGTTTGTGCCGTTCGTGCCGCCGGCAATAATGCCGCTGTCAATGATACCGCCCGTCAGCACACTGCCGCTTCTGACGGTTATCCCTACCCCGTTCACGCCGCCCGAGATAGTACCTGAATTGTCTATACCACCGGAAATACTGCCGCCAGCGAGGATGTCGATACCACGAGAGGCGCTTGCGATGGTGCCGTTGTTGTCGATGCCTCCCGTAATGGAAGACCCTGCGCCGTTGGCGATAATGGCGACGAAGCTGCCGGTAATCATACCGTTGTTGACGATTCCGTTTGTGATATCTCCGCCGCTAAGGACGAGGATACCACCAAGGCCATTGATTGAGCCATTATTGACGATACCGTCCGTTCCGCCGGTAATCAGACCGCCATTTACGATGATACCGCTGCTCAGACCGCCGCCAACACCGATGAGAACACCCGTTGTAGAGCCGGAAATGGTGCCACTATTGCTGATTGAGTTTGCCACTACCGGCACATCTACGGCCGGGTTCGTGCTGCTGATAGTGCCAGTATTCTGAACGAGCAAGGCTTCGCCCACACCCAGCGTCTGCGTGGTATTAACAACTCCCGTGACCGTCGCGCCGATTGCGGGCGATGCACGTGACACAAGAAAGGCGATGCCTATCAGCGCTGTGGTGTGAGAAAGAGACTGGCGCAGCTTGCCGCCGCTGTTAATACTCGTCATTGAAAAATTCCCCAAAATCGACACGCCCCATGCGCGCCCATCCCCTTTAAATGAGAGGATAAAATATCTTATGCGACCGCTGTGTGGTGCACAACTGCTTGATTCATTTCGGGAGAATTAATCTTCGTCGAGCGCGTCGCCGAGGCCTTCGATGAGCGGCCCTAAGAACTTTTCATACTTCTTCCATCGTGCGACGGAAGTTTTGTAAACCGGCTGGCGCACCTGCGTGACGCTGGCGGTCTTGATGCTGCGCTCATGCTTGTGCGGCTCCATGCAGGCATCGTTCCAGTCGAGGCCGCAATACTCGATGAGCTTGCGCGACTGCGTTTCCGTATCGGCGACGAGATCCTCGTAGCGCACGTCGTAGAAAGCGTTCGTTGGCAATACCTTGCGCCAGTGTTTGATGGTATCGCTGTAACTGTGGTAGAACCGGCCCAGCTCGTAAAGGTCGTAGGTGCAATCCTGATTATGCGCAAACAAACGCGTGAAGCAGGAGATGCAGGTATCCAGCGGATGGCGCGATACATGCACGATTTTCGCCTGCGGCAGGATGAGATGGATAAGACCGATATGCAGGAAGTTGATCGGCATCTTATCCGTAATTTTTCCAGAATTTGGACTGCGTGCCCGCAAACCGGCCACATAGCGACCGCCCATGTCCTCCAGCTGTCCCGGCGATGCCGACAGCATATTTTCCGGAAACGGCGTTTCACCGGGCCGGGGCCGGCTGCCGCAGATATCGAGCAGGTCAAAAATTTCGCCCGCGCCGTGCACATCCGGATGGCTGGCGATGATCTGTTCGGTCAGCGTCGTGCCCGAGCGCGGCATGCCGAGAACGAAGATCGGCACATCTGATTTGAACCCCTGTCCCTTGCGGCTCTGGATGAAGTCCTGAGTGAAAACCTCGCGTACGCGCGCGAAGGATTTTTCTTTCGCATCCGCATCGTACTGCAGGCGCTTGCGCTTCAGGCGGCAGCCCTCGATAAAATGCGGAAAGGCCTTGTCCGCCTCGCCGAGATCGTCATAGGCCTTGCCGAGCGCGAAACGGATATAGGTCGCCTTGCTTTCCGGAAGCGTATCGAGTTTCTTCGCTTCTTCCTCCAGCAAGGCAAGCTCGCGGTCGCCGGGTTTGACTTTTTTGGACTGGATAAGGCTGAAGAGCGCGCCGATATGGTCCTTGCCGGTGTCGACGGCAGCGCGGAAAATCTCTTCCGCCTCTTTAAGGCTGCCCGCTTCCAGCATCAGGTTGCCGATGCCCATCTTGGCGCTCATGTTGTCGGCGTCGAGTTCGAGAGACTTGTCAAACGCCTGCCGCGCCTTTTCGTTCAGGCCCTGCGAGGTATATATGGAGCCCAGCACGCTCCAGGCTTCGGCGAGGTCAGGCTCAAGCTCGATAGCCCTAAGGGCGGCGGCTTCGGCGATATCGAGCTGCTGTTCTTCGCGGCGGCCGCGCGCGATGCCGATAAAGGCTTCGGCATAGTCCGCGCGCAGCTGCAGCGCCGTGGCGAAACTGATCATGGCCTGCGGTATCTGGTCGAGCGCCAGCAAGGCATAGCCCTTGTTGCAATGCGCCTCGGCGTAATTGGGTCTTTTGATAAGCGCGATATTGAGCGCCGACAGCGCTTCTTCCGGCTTGTCCATGCGCACAAGCGTCGCGCCGATGTTATTCAGCGGCTCGAGGTAGTCCGGGTTGACGGCGCGCGCACGGTTGTAATATTCAAGCGCTTTTTCGTCTTCTTTCCTTTCGCGGTGGATGCTGCCCATGTTGTTCAGCGAGGGCGGGAAATCGGGGCTAATTTTCAGCGCCGCGCGATGGCATGTTTCAGCCTTTTCGAATTCCTCCTGGTCGAAATAAGCGATGCCAAGGTTGCCGTGCGCCGAAACCAGCTTGGGGTCGAGCGCCACGGCTTTTTTGCCATGCGCGACGGCCTTGTCGAGGTTCTTGAGCAGCCGGTTCATCTCGCCCAGATTGGCGTGGAACAGCGCCACCTTGCCGTTGCATTTTATCGCCTTCTCGACGAAGCCGGCGGCCATTTCCGTCTTGCCCGCGCTGTGCGCGACAAGGCCCAGCGTATGCCATGCCGGCGCGTATTCGGGCTGCACCTGCAGAATCTGGCGCAGAATGACCTCGGCCTGCTGCAGCCTGCCGGCCTCCTGGTGCTGCGACGCCAGCAGCAGCGCCTGTTCGACGGAAACCTTCTGCTGCTGCGGAACGGGAACCGTCGCAATCGCTTCGGCGGGCAGACGGAAGTCCGCTTCGGGCTGGGCGTTTTTCCGGCCGGCGCGCTGCTGGGGCATATTCCTTATCCCTTCGCCTGCGCCTGAGCCATGGCGTCAAGCGCCGGCCCGAAACCCTTCAGCGAGACGGGAAGCTGGGCATCCTTGCCGTTCCCCGCGCGATAGGCGACGAACAGGGTTTTGCCCTTTTTCATCTTGTCCATCATTTCCTGGTCGAAAACCATGTCGACCAGGCATCCGCCCGGAAGACACTGCAGGTAAGGCACCTTGATCTGCTTGCCATCGTCGATTTTTATCGCCATGCCCGGCGTCAGCAGCGTGCCAAGCGGGGTCACCACGCGGATCATCGTGACATCCTTCTTGTCCTTGTTCTTGACCATATGCACCAGCGTCGTGAGCGCCGTGCCCTTGTCCTTGCCCCACATCATGCGCTGGAAAACCTCGCACTGCTTCTTGCCGCCCTTGGCTGGTGTTTCGCAGACGAGGCGCCAGTCGTTGAAATCGCGCGGCGCGTCAGTATTGCCGGCCGCAGGCGCGATTGAAGCTGCCGCGGTCGCCGCTGCCGCCGGCGGCGCCGATGCCACGGCCTGCAGCACGACCGGCACGTTGGCGGGCACCTTGTTGTCGCTCTCGGCGAATTTCGCAAAGGCGCCCATCAGCAGGAAACCGGCCGCGAAAATGCCCGCGCCCAGTAAAATCTTGTTTCTCATATCGTCTCTCCTTCTTCTATTGCGGCGCGCAGCGGGGCAAGACGCTCCCTGAAGCGTTCCCACCGCGCGATTGAATTTTTATACATCGGCTTGCGCACCTGCGCGATGCTGGCCGTCTTGACGGGCCGGTCGTTCTTGTGAAACTCGAGGCAGGCGTCCTGCCACTCAAGCCCGCAGAATTCGATCAGGCGGCGCGACTGCGCTTCCTGATCCGCCACCAGCTCCTCATACGACATGTCGAGTATCGTGCCCTTGGGCAGCACGGCATGCCAGTGATCCATCATGCGCTTGTAATTCCGGTAATAACGCCCCAGCTCGCGCAGGTCATAGGCGAAGACCATCGTCTCGTTGAACAGGCGCGAATAGTTGGAAAAACAGGTATCCATCGGGTTGCGCACCGCATGGATGATTTTCGCCTTCGGCAGGATTTTATGTATCAGGCCCACATAAAAGAAATTGCCGGGCATCTTGTCGGTGATGCGCAGGGCTTTCGGATCCCGCGCACGCACTTTGCTCACATATGCCTCGCCGATGCGCGACAGCGTTTTGGCATCCGCGTCCTTCAGCCACTGCATGTAATTGCCGACCGCGGGCGCGCCGGTGACTTCGCTGATGGCATCGCCAAGATCATGCAGCTCCCCCGCCCCGTGGACATCCGAATGGCTGGAGACAATCTGCTCGATCAGCGTCGTGCCGGAGCGCGGCATGCCAAGGATAAAGACGGGCGTTTCATCGGCGCAGCCTTTGGCCTTTTTCGCGGCGAATTTTTTATCGTAAGCCCCGATAATTGCGCCGATGCTTTCCGTCGTCTGCTTTTCATCATAGGTGAAACTCGCGCGCTTCAGGCAGTTACCTTCGGCATAGGCGGCGAAAGCCTCGTCGTAGCGGCCCACGTCCTCGAAAGCCTTGCCCACCGCAAAGCAATACCGCAGCCGCGTTTCCGCCGGCATGGCCCCGCCCTGCCGCGCGATGGCCTCGAGTGCTTTCAGGTGCGGGTCGTCCGCCGTATATTTTTTCAGCGTGGAAAGATTGTAATGCGCATGCACGAAACCCGGGTCTGCTTCAATGGCAGCGGAAAAACAGGCGCGCGCCTTGTCGAGATCGCCCCGCGCGCTCAAAATCGCGCCGAGATTATTCTGCGCTTCCGCATGGCGCGGGTTGATGGCGATGGCGCGGGCATAGGCTTGTTCCGCGTCCTTCTCGTTCCCCATGCGCTCCAGCACCGCGCCAAGGTTATTGGCGGCAAGGTTATGCGACGGGTTCAGCGTGAGGACTTTTTTATACTGCGCGGCGGCATTGTCGTTCGCGCCGCTGTCGGACAGCGCCAGGGCAAGGTTGTAATGCGCCTCCGGGTCCGCGGGCGCGAGGCGCACGGCATTCGTACCGTATTCGATGGCCTGCGCAAAGGCGCCCAGGCGCCGATGCACCTCCCCCAGCGAGCGGTGATAGGGCGCATGGGCAGGCGCGAGTTTCGCCGCGTTCTTCATCATCTCGGCCGCGACCGGCAGCTTGCCGGATTTGACCGCGATCAGCCCCAGCGAGAACCACGCCGCATGGCTCCCCGGCTGGGCCTGTATCACGCGGCGGCACAGATTTTCCGCCTCTGACAGGCGGTTCGCCTCAATCAGCTGCGTCGCCAGAGCCATTGCCTGCTCCGGCTTCATCGTTCTTTGCTGCGGCTTGCCCTGCTGCATTCTTCCATCCAGTGAAAACGGGAGAATTTTATCCTTCAGAGGGCTTAAGAACAATGAGTTATTGAAAGATATTATTTTTCATAGCGCAGAAGAAGCGTAGCTGGCCTCCCAAACCCCGAATGTCATTCCCGCGAAAGCGGGAATCCAGTACCGTGGTTATCAAAATGCGGCTTGTGCAGATATAAGCAGCGTGATTTTGATAATTTTTAATTAGGTGCGTGTCCTCGGATTTATCGGTCATTTTGGCGTGTGTCCCAGAGTTCCCCAGAATTTAGAGAGATTGAGATGATGTTTCAAAATAAGGGCTGGGGTTCAGAAGATAGAAAACATAGACGGTCTAACATTGCTGCGACTCCTTTGATGTTTGTCATCTTTCTTTTGAGTTTCAGCTGCCTTGTCACGGTTTCTACCCCAAGTGTCGCTAATTCCTTTAAAGACGCGAAAGCTGCCCTTTCGAGAGAAGATTACAAGCAAGCATTGGAACTCCTGATGCCTTTGGCGCAGCATGGGCATGCGTCGGCTCAGTACTTGGTTGGAAAGATGTATCACCGCGGCAATGGCGTGAGACGCAATGAAAGGGAAGCCTTTAATTGGTATAAACAGTCCGCAGAGGTCGGCAATGCAGATGCCGAATTGCAATTGGGATTTATGTATCTGTATGCACGGGGCGTACAGGGTGATACCGCAGAGGCATTGAAGTGGCTGCACAAATCGGCACAACAGGGCAATGTCACTGCCCAGTTTAATCTTGGTCAATTATATGACACCGGATTGAATGGCGTCCAGATAAACCCCAAGGAGGCCGCTATGTGGTATCGCATGGCCGCCGAACGCGGTAGCTCCTTAGGCCAAAGTAGATTGAGTCGTTTGTATCAAATGGGAAGCGGCCTGAAACAGGACTGGAATGAGGCTTACTTCTGGTGGTGTCTTTCGGTATCAAAGGGTTTGCATGGAACTTTCATTGACTACGCTCCGGGTGCAAAACGTGTAACTCAGGAAGAATTGTCTGCCGCACAAACGCAGAAACTGGAACAACACCTTTCACCAAAGCAAATCGCGGCAGTGAAACGACGTGTAAAAACTTGGAAGCCAATCAAGACTATTGAAAAGTAGTCTTTGGGACATGGCGACACACACCTAACTAGGGTCCAGACTCAATTTAACCAGAAGTAGATAGAGGCTATCAGGCAAACGGAACTGAGAAAGTTCTGTGCGGCCTTATCGTATCTGGTTGCAATACGCCGGGCGTCT
>SCTB01000183.1 GCA_004297545.1 Alphaproteobacteria bacterium | reverse complement strand
CGCGACTGAGGCACCCATCTGGCAGCATCGAGCACAACAGCGCCCGCAACATATCCGCGGTCGCGCAAGGCGCGATGCAACACACGGTAATATTCGCCGCCATTCATGGAGACCAGTCCGGTAACATTCTCAGCGACAAGCAAAGGCGGACGCTGAGGCATTTCATCCATGATGCGGAGCCATTGCCAGACAAGGCCGCTACGCTTTGCATGAATCCCCGCGGTCAGACCAGCGAGGGATAAATCCTGGCACGGGAAGCTCGCCCAAGACAGGTCTGCAGCAGGCAATTGTGCGCCGTCAACATCGGCAATGCTGCCCAGATGAAAGCGTTTGCTCCCATGGTTGGCGATATAGACGGCTGCTTTTTTAGGGCATAAGTCATTGGCCCAAGCCACATCAAAATACGGCGCGAGACCTTCAGCAACAAGACCGCTGCCTGCGAAAAACTCCAAAAAAGCTGGCTTGCCTGCTGCAGCAAGCGCTGGCTTTTGCTTATCGCTATGCTTGAGTGATTTTACTGATGATTTTGTCATGTGCGTGAATCGGTTGGCTAGAGGGAGGATAACTCATTCTGTACAGATTGTACCCTACTGCATCAAAAAGAACAAATAAAGAACAAAAGTGCGTTGAAATATTCTCGAGATATGCAAAATATATTGTGCTGATTATCGGCAAGATTAAGACTTGTCCCGGAATCCGGTGGAACATCCCAGCCTAAAGCTCAAACCCCTTCGGCCATTTGACCTTCGGCGGGTTTTCGGGGGGCGGTGGCGGCGGGGCGGGCAGGCCTGCCGTGGCCTTTTCGATGGCGGCGCGCAGGCGTCTTGACTCCTCGGCGTCGATCATTCCGGCAATGTTGTGATGCCCGTTTTTTGTCGCCGCCCGGCGCGCGTCGTCGCCTGCGTCGCCGAGCTTTACGCCTTTTTCTAAAAGAGCCTCGACAACCCCTTCGTGTCCGAACCATGCCGCCAGCATCAGCGGCGTATTCGACAGGGCATTCGCGCCGTTCATGTCGGCGCGCGCCTCATCAGTTCCCGCGCGGCCTGCGCATGCCCGTGCCAGGCAGCCAGCATCAGGGGCGTATTCCCGTCCTGGTCCCTCACGTCAACGGGCGCGCCGTTATCCAGCAGCTCCACCACTTTCCCGAGGCTGCACTGGCTCGCAGGCCGGGCGAGTTCGGACATCAGATCCCGTCCCGGTCCCTCCGGGATATTTTCGCCTTCGTCCAGCCAGGGGTAGCGCGACATGTCCTTTAAGACTCCCTTAAGGCTTCGGCGCTTTCGGCGTGTTTTTGATCAGGCTGTTTTTTTCCAGCAGCGCGAAGTATTCGGAGACGCCCAGCGGCGTCGAGCCGGGCGGCTCTATCCATTCTTCGGTGTAACCCGTCGGCTTGAAACGGTCGTTGGGCGTCGCGATGACGGGCACGGCCACGATCCAGTCTTCGCCGACCTTCGTCACGCTGGCGGAAACATGCGTCTTGGAGCCGTAAGGGTATTGCGGGTCCACGGGCATTTCAACGCCGGAAGCGCCCAGCCATTGCGCGAAGCGCACGGCGGGCTGCGCGCGTTCTCTCAGCGCCTTGCAGTCGTCGCGCAGCGCCCTGCCAGCCGGGGTCGCCACATCGGGATAAAACTGGCCCGAGGCGCGTCCGTCGGAAACGACGAAGCCGGGAATCCGCAGAATGCGTTTGTCCTGCCAAGGCTCGTTGCCGTTGCCGCCGGACAGGTTGTAATCAATGCGTTCCGTGCCTGACAGCGCGACCATTTCGTCATATTTGTGGTCGAACTCGAAACTGGTGCCGTCATACGACTTCGCGCCGGCTTTTTTTGCGAGGTCGGCATAGCCCTGCGCCACGGTGGAATAATCGCTGATGATCGTTTCGATCTGCTGCAGCGTTTCGCCGCCCGCGATGAAATAGCGCCAGGGGTGGAAGACGTTTACCTCGCGCGTGGCCGCTTTTTCGAAAGCCAGCGTCAGCACCTTGTCTGCGTTTGTCGCTTTGAACTTATCCATGATGCCCTCGTTGATTCTTAAAGGAATGACTGGCGCAGAGTAATTCCATAATCGAGCGCAGTCAATACCCTTTCTGAAAAATAAGACCCTTGGGGAAAATACAGGTTCAGGGATAGAAAGCTAGTTATTTCAAAAGAGTGATAGTACCCTCACCCTAACCCTCTCCCAAGAGGAGAGGGGATTCCTGACTTTCGCTGCGCGAAAGAGACCATAAATTATAATCTTCGTCCGAAGGACGTCTCCAGTCCCCTCTCCTTTGGGAGAGGATGCAGCGTCCCCTTAACGGGGACCTGCATGGGTGAGGGTACTTACAGAACGAAATCATGAAAAAAACTTCCAAAAAATCCAAACCCCTCCCCGCCCTCAAGCTCGACCCCGCGACCGCCGTACGCGAATTGTCGACGGTGCGCGATTTTATCCGCTATGCGGTCAGCAGATTCAACCGCGCGGGGCTGTTCTATGGCCACGGCACGTTTTCGCCCTTCGATGAGGCGGTTTTCCTGGTGCTCGAATCCCTCAAGCTGCCCATCGAACAGCTGGAACCCTATTACGACGCGAAGCTGCTGCCCGCGGAAAAGAAACTCATCGCCGGCATCATCGAAAAGCGCGTCACCACGCGCCAGCCGCTGGCGTATCTGCTCAAGAAAACCTATCTGCAGGGCGTGCCGTTCTATGTGGATGAGCGCGTGATCGTGCCGCGCTCCTACATCGCGGACCTGCTGTTCACCGATGTGACAGGCAACGAAGGATTCTCCCTTATCGCAAACCCGGAGAATATCGAAAGCGTGCTCGACCTCTGCACGGGTTCGGGCTGCCTTGCGATACTGGCCACCACCCTGTTCCCGAATGCGACGGTGGATGCCGTCGACCTGTCGCCGGATGCCTTGGAAGTCGCGAAGATAAATGTCGAAAGCTCCGGCCTCGCCGACCGCATCACGCTCTACCACGGCGACCTGTT
>SCTB01000182.1 GCA_004297545.1 Alphaproteobacteria bacterium | reverse complement strand
GTTCGATGTCGCACAAGTTGCGAAGGGCGCCAAAGTCACAATTGACCGCTCTCGCGATGCTTTGCTTACGGATTTCGGAAAAGATACATTGCTCGACCGTTACCTCCTGCCGGGCGAGTCCTTCCAGGATCTTTTTGCGCGCGTGGCGATGTATTTCGCCGATGACGCTGCCCATGCCCAGCGGCTTTATGACTATATATCCAAGCTGTGGTTTATGCCGGCCACCCCCGTGCTGTCCAATGGCGGCACCGACCGCGGGCTGCCCATTTCCTGCTTCCTGAACGAATGCGACGATTCACTCAACGGCATCGTCGACCTCTGGAACGAAAACGTCTGGCTCGCGTCCCGCGGCGGCGGCATCGGTTCCTATTGGGGCAACCTGCGCTCCATCGGCGAAAAAGTCGGTAAGAACGGCAAGACCTCCGGCATCGTTCCTTTCATCCGCGTGATGGATTCGCTGACCCTCGCGATTTCTCAAGGTAGCTTGCGCCGCGGCTCTGCTGCCGTGTACCTGCCCGTCTCGCATCCCGAGATCGAGGAATTTATCGAGATGCGCAAGCCTTCCGGCGGCGACCCGAACCGCAAGGCGCTAAACCTGCATCATGGCATCGTGATTTCGGATGCTTTCATGCGCGCCGTCGAAAAAGACGAAGAATGGGCGCTCACCTCGCCCAAGGACGGCGCCGTTATCGAGCGTATTTCCGCCCGCGCGCTCTGGATCCGCATCCTGACCGCCCGCATTGAAACCGGCGAGCCCTACCTGCTCTTCTCGGACCACGTCAACCGCGCCATCCCCGAACACCACAAGCTGGCCGGCCTGAACGTGAAGATGTCGAACCTGTGCAGCGAAATCACGCTGCCCACCGGCAAGGACCATCACGGCCAGGAGCGCACCGCGGTGTGCTGCCTGTCTTCCGTCAACCTCGAGAACTTCGAGGAATGGGAAGACCACCCGACGTTTATCGAAGACACCTGCCGCTTCCTCGACAACGTGCTGGAAGACTTTATCCGTAGAGCTCCTGACAGCATGATGCGCGCAAGATATGCCGCCATGCGCGAGCGCTCGATCGGCCTTGGCGTCATGGGCTTCCATTCCTTCCTGCAGTCCAAGATGATCCCGCTGGAAAGCGTGATGGCGAAGGTCTGGAACAAGCGCATGTTCAAGCACATCAAGAAAGGCTGCGACGCGGCGTCCATCAAACTGGCGCATGAGCGCGGTCCCTGCCCCGATGCCAAGGAATACGGCATCATGGAGCGTTTCTCGAACAAGATCGCGATTGCACCCACGGCTTCCATCTCCATCATCACGGGCGGCGCTTCGCCCGGCATCGAGCCCAACACGGCGAACGCTTACACGCACAAGACGCTGTCCGGATCGCATTTCGTGCGCAACAAGAACCTGGAGAAGGTTCTGGAAGCCAAAGGCAAGAACACCGAGGAAGTCTGGACCAGCATCGTCACCAACGAAGGCACCGTCCAGCATCTCGACTTCCTGAGCCAGGACGAAAAAGACGTCTTCAAGACGGCTTTCGAACTGGACCAGCGCTGGCTGATCGAGCATGCGGCCGACCGCACGCCCTATGTCTGCCAGGCGCAGTCGCTGAACGTCTTCCTGCCGGCCGACGTGCACAAGCGCGACCTGCACCAGATACACTGGATGGCCTGGAAGCGCGGCGTGAAGTCGCTGTATTATTGCCGCTCGAAGTCGATCCAGCGCGCCGAAAACGGCAACGGCAGCGACGGCAAGCTGAAGAAGACAACAAAGAACTCCGAGGGTGGAAGCAAGTACGAAGAATGCTT
>SCTB01000181.1 GCA_004297545.1 Alphaproteobacteria bacterium | reverse complement strand
GGGATGAGGGGGTGGTGAAGAAAAGACGGGCTGCGCTTTTTCTGCGCCGCCCCCTCACCTTAATCCTCTCCCTCCATCCGCTACGCGGACGGGGGAGAGGAGACTCCCACAATAATCAGCTGATAAACTCCGCCTCCGGCAGTTCGACGAGGCTGTCGGAGAGCTCGTTGATGTCGTTGCGGACTTCGGGCAGGCGCTTGGCGAGGATATCCTTGCAGGCGTTGATGGCTTTCAAAAATCCGTCGTGCACTTTCCCCTCGCGGATGTCGCCGGCGAAGATGTCGATGATACCGCCCCATTCGCCCGGGTCGACGAGCTCGTTGATGCCCTTGTCGGCCAGCAGCTCCACATAGCGCTCGCCGACCGAGACGAACAGCAGAACGCCCGCGCGTTTTTTGGTTTCATGCAGCTTCTGCATGAAAAACTGTTCGCAGGCGGCGCGGTGGCAGTTGCCGACGAGGACCGTGCTCGGGATAATCCGCCATTTCAGCGGCGTGAACAGGAACAATGCCGCCAGCCCCAGAAAAAAGATACTCTGCACTGTAAAGGTCACGGCGAAATCCTGCACCTTCATCAGCTCAAGGATAGGGTTCAGCACAGGCAGCAGCAGCGCCCCCAGCGCGGCCCAGAGCAGCGGAAACAGGATATAGCGCGCGGATGACGGCGCGACCACGCAGACCAGCTCCCCGCTGGTGTTTTTTTCGAGATCCTCGACCGCCTGGCGGATTTCCGCCCGCATCTTGTCGTCGATGTTCAGCATTACCATCTCCTCCTGGCGCCGCCCATCAGCATGCTGCCGATGATACCGCCCACCACGGAGCCGAGGATACTGCCTCCGCCCCCGCCGTATCCGCCATACCGCCCATACCGGCGCCCGCCGCCCAGCGCCATGCGCAGGATAAAGAGCACGGCAATAATCGCGATCGGCGACCAGCCGGTTTTTCCGGCATTCGCTGCCTGCGCCTGCGCCATTTTCACCGCTGGCGGGACGAATTTGCCCTGCAGCGCCATCATGATGGAACCGACGCCGTCGATGACCCCGCGCTCGATTTTACCCTGCTTGAGGTTGGGCAGGATGACGCGTTCGAGGATGGCCTGCTGCACCTGCGCCGACAGCACCGGGGCCAGTTGCGGCCCCGCCACGATGCGCGCATCGCGGTCGCCCTTGGAGACGATGAGCAGCACGCCCGGCTTGCCCTGTTCGCTGACTTTCAGCGCCTGCGCCGCCTCCAGCGCGTAGGCGTCAGCCGTCTTGCCGCCGAACGATGGCACGATACCGATGATGAGCTGGTTGCCGGTGTAATATTCGCTGTCTTCGGCATAGGCCCTCAGCTCCTGCAGCGTCTTCGGCTTGAACACGCCCGCATTGTCGAGAACCTGGCTCACGGGCTTGAACGACGGATTGTAAGGATGCGCGGCCTGCGCCTGCGGCGCGGCGATGCCTAAAGCCGCAACGACAAACAGAATAAACTTCCAATGATTCATGGGACTGCCCCCCGTTCCTTCATTGTGCCACAGGGAGGGTTAATTTGGGATTATCAAGTCATTACGGATAATCAGGAGGTGAAAGAAGCTGTCTTTTTCAGCCGCAGCGGCTTGCGGACGGAGATTTTCTCCTCCGTCCCCCGGCGCATGTGCTGCCGGGCCGCTTCACCCTCGTTCTCCATGACTTCTTTCATGGCGGTACGGAACTTGGCGCGCTTGAGCGTCCGGCCATGGTCGACGGCGTTTTTACCTGAATTGTCGGGTATCGCCGGATCCGCGCCAAGGTTAAGGAGCGTCTGCAGGTTTTCGGGCTGGCTGCGCTTCACTGCAACGATCGCCGGTGTTTCGCCCACCTTATTCGGGCGGTTCAGAAGCCCGCGGTCTTTTTCCGCCAGAAACTGCAGCATGACGTCGTTTTCCTGGCAGGTCACGGCGTAATGCATGACGGTATTGCCTTCGTTGTCCGTGACCGTGAGCGCGGCGCCGCGGCCGGCCAGCGCGCCCACGATCATCGCCTGCCCCTTTTGCGCGGCCGCCATCAGCGCCGTGCGGCCTTCGCCGTCTTTCTTTTCAAGGGCTGCGTTATGCGTCACGAGCGACGCCACAATCCCGGCCGCGCCTGCCTCGGCCGCCTTCATCAGCGGCGTGACGCCTTTGGCATCCGACTCGTCGGGCGACGCCCCTCTGCTGAGCAGCAGATTGACCGCTTCCTCCTGGTTGTGATCCACGGCCAGCGCGAGCGGCGTGCAGCCGCCGGAAGACTTCACGTTGATATCGCCCTTCAGCCTGAGGATGAAATCGATTGCCTTCAGGTTGCCCCAACAGGCAGCCTCGTGCAGCGCCGCGTGACCCAAAGCGTTGATGTGGTCCACGCCCGGCTTGTCGAGCAGTATCTTCAGTTCCTCAAGGTCGCCGCCCGTGACCGCGCTGGTGACTCTTTCGCTGTATGTTCGTTCTCTTCCGCGCGCGCCCATCTTCGGTATATCCTTCTTCAAACCCGCGAGCATAATACGGAAAATATTCCTGTTTGCAATAGAAATACGTAAACTAACAGCGATTTCAAACGGTTAAATTCGTTGAGACCCCGCGCGTCTTGGGGCATGGTCATACAAGACCTATGTCATTTTCGAGGAGCCAATTTCGATGAGCGCAAAGAGGAAACCCGTGGTGAAGAAAATCGAGCTGGCGGATACCGCCGCCCATCTGCTGAAACGTCTTGGCGTCGAGCCGAAAACCTTTTCGTCGGGCACCCTGAAAGTGCGCAGCCCCATCGACGGCTCCGAAATCGGCCGCCTCACCCCGGATACCGCAAAATCCGTGGATGCGAAAATCGGCAAGGCGCATGACGCCTATCTCGAATGGCGCACCATCCCCGCCCCCAAGCGCGGTGAACTCATCCGCCGCCTCGGCGACAAGCTGCGCGAACACAAAGACGACCTCGGCAAGCTCGTCAGCATCGAAGCCGGAAAAATCCTGACCGAAGGTCTTGGCGAAGTGCAGGAGATGATTGATATTTGTGACTATGCCGTCGGCCTCTCGCGCCAGATTTACGGCCTCACCATCGCCTCCGAACGCCCGCAGCACCGCATGCAGGAAACCTGGCATCCGGCGGGCGTGGTCGGATGCATCACCGCTTTCAACTTCCCCGTCGCCGTCTGGTGCTGGAACTTCGCCATCGCCATCGTCTGCGGCGACGCCGTGGTGTGGAAGCCGTCTGAAAAGACCCCCTTAACCGCCCTTGCCTGCCAGGCGCTGTACGAACAGGCCGCAGAAGGCCTCGACTTCGCGCCCGACGGGCTTTCTTCCGTCGCCATCGGGTTGCGCGACATTGGCGAGAAGCTGGTGGATGATACGCGTGTGCCCATCATCAGCGCGACTGGTTCCACCCGCATGGGCCGCGAAGTGGCGCCCCGCGTGGCGGCCCGCTTCGGCAAATGCATTCTGGAGCTTGGCGGCAACAACGCGATGGTGCTGGCCCCCAGCGCCGACCAGAACCTCGCCCTCATGGCGACCGTCTTCGGCGCGGTCGGCACGGCCGGCCAGCGCTGCACAAGCCAGCGCCGCCTTATCGTGCACAAGGACGTCGCCGATAAATTCGTCGCGCGCGTGAAAAAGGCCTATGCCTCTCTCGACGCCAAGATCGGCAACCCTCTCGACAGCGACACGCTGGTCGGGCCGCTGATCGACAAGGCATCTTTCGAAGCGATGCAAGATACGCTGAAGAAAGCGAAAGCCGCGGGCGGCAAGGTCACCGGCGGCGAGCGTGTGCTGCAGGATGAATACCCGGATGCCTACTATGTGCGCCCTGCCGTTGTCGAGATGTCGAAACAGGCGGACATTGTAAAACACGAAACCTTCGCGCCCATCATGTATGTCATACGCTATTCGAAGCTCGATGAAGCCATCGCGCTGCACAACGACGTGCCGCAGGGATTGTCCTCCTGCATCTTCACGGGCGACGTGCGGGAGGCGGAAATGTTCACCTCCTCCGCCGGCTCCGACTGCGGTATCGCCAACGTCAACCTGGGCACCAGCGGCGCCGAGATCGGCGGGGCTTTCGGCGGGGAAAAGGAAACCGGCGGCGGGCGGGAAGCCGGCTCGGACAGCTGGAAGGCCTATATGCGCAGGGCCACCAATACGGTCAATTATGGCGCTGCTCTGCCTCTGGCGCAGGGCGTTAAATTTGATGTAGAATAACAGGGATGAACGCGGGAATTGTCATGCTCCGGGACGGCACCCCCTGCCTCGTCTATGACGAGCAGCTGCCCCATCTTATCAAGCATGTCGAATTCAGCCGGGAAGACTACCAGCTGACCCTGATCTACAAACTGCCCGAAAATCTGGGCAAGCACGGCCGGAAGTTCGAATTCCCCCTGGACCACCGTTTTGTCCAGCACCTGGAGAAGCGTAAGAAAGTTGCTGTCGCCTGCGTCCAGAATGGCGATCTCTTTGAAATTAAAATGTATTCTGTGGTTTTCGCGGACCCCAAAAAGGCCGTAAAAAAATAGGCATTATTGAAAACCTCAGAATCTGTGATATACTGGAATTAGGTTAAATTTTAGGCGCTTTTTGCGCTTTTTACTGTCGTGAAAAAGGGGATTCCCATGGCTGAACCACTCAAAGATGATGACCTGAAAAAAGGCGACGCCGCTCCGCTGGAAGGCACCCTTGGGCCGCAGATTCTTTTCGCCCTTAATTGCGCATTTACATGCATGACCCTTGGCATGTGCCAGAACCTGGCGCTGAGCATGGGCCAGGCTCTTGAAGGCCCCCTGCTGAAGGAAGATCTCGCAACGCTTGGCCCGCAGCTGACCTCCGCGCAAAGCGCGATGACGAACACGATCACTGGCGGCAAGATGATGCCCAGCATAGAGAATTCGATCCTGAGCGGCCCCAAAATGGGCGGCATGTTCGGTTAACAGTTTTTCCCTCCATAAGTTAAGCGCCCCCTGAACCCGGGCGCTTTTTTTTGCCTTAAATCTCCCCCCTTGGGGCGGGGAGAAAAGGGTCGCTTTTTGCGCCCCGCAGCCTAGAATAGGCAAGCACCCATTATCAGGAGATACCCATGAGCAAGCGAGACAAGCTTAAAACCCTCTTCAAAGCCGCAAAGAAGATAAAGCAGAACCTTTGCCCCGCAAGCGGCGGCAAGAAAGCCCCCGACCCCAAGCACAAAGACGACCCCAAAGGCCGCCTCGACCACTTCAAAAAACAGCGCGGGCTGGACGACAAGAAGAAGCCGGACGCGCCTTAAGCATCGTTCCGGGCGATCCTTCTCTGGACTGATCGCGATAAAAATTGAGGTGCAGGAGGACGTCATGCAGGTAAATCTGCGGCCGTCCTCTTCGCTTCAATGTCATTCCCGCGAACGCGGGAATCCAGTACCGTGGTTATAAAAACGCGGCTTGTGCAGGCTTCACAGGCCGTTGTTTTTTGCAGCGGACTGAGTTATTTTTTCGTGCATGCTCTATTACGTCTACATCTTGACCAATCGCAGGAATGGCGCGTATTACACCGGGATGACCAGTGGCCTTCCCGGGCGCGTGTTTCAGCACAAGGAGAAACTGTTCGAAGGGTTCACGAAGAAATATGGCATAGCCTGCCTTGTGTATTATGAGGCCCATTCGACGCCTGAGGCCGCTATCACACGTGAAAAGCAGATTAAAAAGTGGCGACGACAATGGAAGGTGGATTTAGTCGAAAACTTCAATCCGGCCTGGGTTGATTTGTATGAACAGATTGCAAGCTGAACAACTGCCTGCTCGTTCCCGCGAGCCGCGTTTTTATAACCACGGTACTGGATTCCCGCCTTCGCGGGAATGACAGAAGAAAATTGCGATTATTGACTCTACCGCACGAAGTACCCTCACCATCCCATCGCACGCATGCTTCGCATGCCCATATAAAGCGACGGGCCCCTTCCTCTCCCAAAGGAGAGGAACGCACACGCCGCATATGTAACAATTTCCATTATCGAATACCTTAGTATATCACATAGCCATCATCGGACGGATGTGAATCAACTGGATGCGAACTGATCCAGTCCTTTGCACGTTTTTCAACACGGGCCAGCTGATCTGCAGTTAAAATTTTTCTTGCGTCATTTGTAGCTTCCTTTAAGCACCAGCCACTATTTCCACACGATACAAACCTCCAGAAGTAGGCCTCAGACCAATAGAAGTAGGCCTCAGCCCCAACTTGCGGTGTTTCGTGTTCAAATTTCTGCGGATTACCCAGAACATGCTGAGCGTCATGATTTCCCTGTTTAGCGGCCTTGCGGAGCCATGCTTTGGCTTCGCCCCGTTCAATGTCATCACCATCCCTATCGTAGATAGCGCCAAGACAGAATTGCGCCTTTGCATATCCCTGCTCCGCTGCTTTGCGGAACCACATTTTTGCTTGCTGCAGATTCGACGGCAGACTACGTCCATCAGAATAAAATCTACCAAGCATGTACTGAGCGCGAGGATTGCCCTGCTCGGCAGCTTTGCGATACCACTTTGCAGCTTCTGCGGTATTCCGTTCAATGCCCGTTCCGTCAAGATTGCCGAGGCGGCCAGTGAAATATAAATCGCCTACGCGATTTTGCGCGTCGATGGTCCCTTGTTCAGCCTGCATTTTAAGATTGGGAAAATCAGCTTCTTTTTCTAAGGATTCTTTTGATTTCCATTTTTTAAAGCATTTCTTTCCGTGATCTCCGATAAAACAAGAAAGACGCTCAAAACACTCGCCGCGCCATGAGGGATGCAAGTTTAGTTCGCCTAAAAAACCACAGCTGCCAAACTGAAGAAACGCCAAAAGAAAGTTACTAACAACTACAAAAACAAATATTCCTGCCTTTGCCTTTGAACTTTTCAAATTGATTGTCATACAGGGCGGAATCCTGATGTGTGATAAGAATATTTTTATAACATTTGCAATAAACTACTTTATCTCAAACCACCCCATCCTTCAACTCCAGCACCCTGTCCATCCTTTTCGCCAGTTCGTGGTTATGCGTGACGATGAGGGCGCCGGTTTTTTCGTGGGCGATGGTTTTGACCAGAAGCTGAAAAACTTCCTCGGCGGTTTTGGGGTCGAGGTTGCCGGTGGGTTCGTCGGCCAGCAGCAGGGCGGGCTTGTTGACGAGGCCGCGGGCGATGGCGATGCGCTGCTGCTCCCCTCCCGAAAGCTGCGAGGGGTAATGGTCGGCGCGCTTTGACAGGCCAACGCTCTGCAGCAGGTGCTCCGCCCGCGCCTTCGCCTTGTCCTTCTCGATGCCCGCCACATATTGCGGCAGCAGCAGGTTTTCAAGCGCCGTGAAGTCGGAGAGCAGGTGATGGGACTGGTAGACGAATCCCAGCTTGGTGCGGCGCAGCGCCGTGCGGTAGTCGTCCTCCGTACTGGAAACGCGATGGCCGCCGATAATGACGTCGCCGCTGACCGGGTTTTCGAGCAGCCCCGCGATCTGCAGCAATGTCGTCTTGCCGCAACCGCTGGGGCCCAGCAGCGCCACGATTTCTCCGCGCTCCACCGTCAGGTTGACGCCCTTCAGGATGTCGAGCTTATGCCCGCCCTGCATAAAGCTGTGCCGGATATTTTTAAGCTGGAGGACGTCTTCTTCACTCACGGCGCAGCGCCTCCACCGGGTCGAGCTTCGCCGCTTTCCAGGCCGGATAGATGGTGGCCGCAAAGGAAATGATCAGCGCAAGGATGGTCACCACCGCCACCTCCCCGCCGTCGGTCTTGGCCGGCAGCTTAGACAGGAAATAGATGGTGGGGTCGAACAGCGTCTTGCCGGTCAGGCTTTGCAGCCACTGGCGGATGGATTCGATGTTATAGCAGAACACAAGGCCGAGCGCCGCGCCCGCGATGGTGCCCGTCACGCCGATCACCGATCCGGTATAGAGGAAGATGCGCACAACCATGCCGCGCGTCGCGCCCATCGTGCGTAAAATCGCAATATCCCGCCCCTTGTCTTTCACCAGCATGATGAGGCTGGAAATGATGTTGAAGGACGCAACAATAATAATAAGCGTCAGTATCAGGAACATCACGTTGCGCTCCACATCAAGCGCGGCGGCCAGGCTGGCGTTGTTGTTCTGCCAGTCGGCGATGCCGTATTCATCGGCCAGCTCCGCATGGATGGCGGCTTTCACCTGCAGGATATTGCCGGCGTCGGGCGTGCGGATTTCGATGGCCGATATCCCCTCCCCCATGTCGAAAAACGCCTGCGCGAGGTCGAGCGGCATAAAAACGAAGCCGTTGTTGTATTCATACATGCCCGCATCGAATATCGACCCCACGATAAAGGACCGGGAGCGCGGAATGGTGCCGAAAGGCGTGGCCCTGCCCTTGGGCGCGATCAGCACGATTTTATCGCCGACCGATATCCCGATGCGGTTGGCCATGGCGGCGCCGATGGAAATCCTGTCGCCGCCGAAATAGTCGTCCGGCGAGATTTTTTCCTTCAGCCCGGTCGAAATAATGGGTTTTTTCGCGAAATCCTCCGGCGTGATGCCGCGGACAACGACGCCCGAGGCATTGCCCTCGACCGACAACAGCGCCTGCCCCTCGATGGAAGCGACGGCGCTGGTGACGCCCTCTATTTTACGCAGACGGTCAATAACGGGCTGGTACGGGAACATCGGGCCGGAGCGGGAATAGACGTTGATGTGTCCGTTCAGGCCTAAGATTTTTCCGATCAGTTCGTCGCGGAATCCGTTCATGACCGACATGACGATAATCAGCGTCGCCACGCCCAGCAGGATGCCGAGAAACGAAAAACACGCGATGACGGAAATAAACCCTTCCCTGCGCTTGGAGCGCAGGTAGCGGCCGGCGACCATTCTTTCGAAGGAGAAGGACATTAGCCTCCTCCCGTTATGCCCGCCTTGGGCGGGCATCCGGCGCACGGCGTCCGCCGTGCATATGAGTCATATGACGCGCTGACGCGCTTCCGGACCCCCGCCTGCGCGGGGGTGACGCATGAGCTGTTAATAAGCCTTCGCAACGATCACCTTCTGGCCGTTATCCGCAAAAGGCAGGCAGCGCGTGGTGACGGCGAATTCCTGCTTGATGGCGGCGAATTCGTCGGAACCCTTGATCAGGCTGTAATCGAGCCTTAAGCCGCCCGACTGGTCGGCCGCGAAGAATTCGCGCACTTCCTTCAGCGATTTCACGTCCATGATCTGCCCTTCCAGCCGGCGGCGGGCGCGCTGCAGCAGGTCGCCCTGCATTTCGTCCAGCACGACGCCGATGGTGTTCAGGAATTCATCGACGGAAACTTTCATCTTGCCGTCCTTGCCGAGGTCGCGGCGGGTATAGGTGACTTGGCCCTCAGCGATCTCGCGCGCGCCGACTTCGAGACGCACCGGCACGCCCTTTTTGATCGCGGCCCACATTTTATCCGAGCTGCGCGCATCGGACTTGTCAATCTGCACCGAAATATCCTTTGCCCGCAGTTCTTTCCGGAGTTTGTCGCAGAACTCGAGAATAGGCGCTTTATCGGCATCATCCTTCAGGAACGGCAGGATGACGACCTGATGCGGCGCCACGCGCGGCGGCATGATCATGCCGTCGTCATCGCCATGCGTCATGATAAGCCCGCCGATGGTGCGCGTCGACATGCCCCAGGATGTCGTCCAGGCCAGTTTCTGCGTGCCGTCCTTGTCGAGGTATTTGATGTCGGACGAATGGGCGAAAGTCTGGCCCAGGTTATGCGACGTCGCGCTCTGCAGCGCCTTGCCGTCCTGCATGAAGGCCTCGACCGTATAGGTCTCAATGGCGCCGGGAAAGCGTTCTTCCGGTGTCTTGCTGCCCGGAATGACGGGAACGGCAAGATACTGCTCGATGAATTCGCGATAGACCTCCAGCATGCGGCGCGCATCGCGGTCGGCTTCCTCCGCCGTCGCAAAGGCGTTATGCCCTTCCTGCCACAGGAATTCCGTCGTGCGCAGGAAGATGCGCGGGCGCATTTCCCACCGCATCACGTTGCACCACTGGTTCAGCTTCAGCGGCAGGTCGCGGTAGGACTGCACCCAGTTGTGCATCGACTCGCCGATAATGGTTTCCGACGTGGGGCGGATGATCATGGGTTCGGTCAGCGCCGAAGCCGGGTCGGGCGCAAGCTCGCCCTTGTCGTTCTTGGCAAGGCGGTGATGCGTGACGACAGCGCATTCCTTGGCGAAGCCGTCGATATGTTCGGCCTCTTTCGCGATATAACTCAAGGGAATGAGCAGCGGGAAATAGGCGTTCTGCACCTCTTCCGCCTTGATCATCTTGTCGAAATGCTTCTGGATATTTTCCCAGACCGCATAGCCGTAGGGCTTGATGATCATGCAGCCGCGCACCGGCGCGTTTTCGGCCATGTCGGCGGCCTTGATGACGTTCTGATACCACTCCGGGAAATTCTCCTCCCGCGTGGGCGTGATCGCCGTTTTTGAGTTTTTTATGTTTTTTGCCGGTTCAGCCATAACGCACCGCCTTTATATATAGAGAGCCTGAAACGAAGTTACCGAAGCAGGCTGAATTAATCAATCGCTCAATTATGTCTATCATTTCCGGTCATTTTCCTCCGTTTTGGGCGAGCAAAGCGCGCGCAGCGCCTTTTCCGCATCGCCTTCCAGCGGCCGGCCGTTGAAGGTCATATGGCCTTCCCTGTCGACCGTTATCGTGCCAATGGCCGTTTTGTCCTCTGTGCCTTCCGGCACCTCAAGGCCCGCATATCTCGCCAGATCCACCGTCACGTCGAAGCTCACCGTATCGGCAACCTTCATCTGCGACGGGTTCAGGTCCGCTTCCACCACGGGCTTGCCGTGCACGTCAACGCCGGGCTTGTAATCCGCGCTCTGCCCCGGCTCCGGATGATATGCCGCCATCTCGCGACAAACGCCGGCATCGAGTTCAGGCGTTTTTTTCGCGGTCGCGGCGGCGCAGAGGAAGACGGCAAGAAGGGCGACAAGCGGCAGGCTGCATCTCTTCATTTTATCGCTCCCCGGAACCATTCCCCCCAGGTGATGATCTTCAGCTCCACCAGAACCCAGATGACGGCGAGGACGGCGCCGGACAGCGCCGTATTGATGATGAGCTTCTTTTTCAGCTGCGCGTCGACCGGCGCTCCGGCGTCATGCCCCTTGTCAGATTCCGTATTGCGCGCGACGCCAAGCGGCAGCACGAGGAACAATGTCAACCACCAGATGAGAACGTAGATGAACAGGGCGTTCCAGAACCCCATGCTTACACCCTCACCAAATGGACGCGCGTCTGCGGCTTGCGGTCGAAGCGCTCGTTGAAGAAGCGCCGCGCGGTGATGCGCACGAGTTCAGACAAGGCTTCGTCATCCCCGCGCTGGTTTTTGGGCATATTTTTTATTTTGAGGGCGATTTCTTTCACCACGTCCTGCATGTATTCCATGTCAAGCTCGCCCGTGTCGTCCAGCAGGCCCATGGCGGTGACTTTCGGGTCGGCGATGAGGGCGCCGCTGTCATCGACGACGACGGTCACGACGACGCTGCCGTTATACATGATGCGGCGGCGCATCAGAATGGCTTCGTGATCGATGGCGACGATGCGCCTGCCCTCAATGGCGAGGATGCCGCTTTTGACCTGCGCCACTTCCTCCGCTCCGGATTTGGAGAGCGCAAAAACCTGTCCGTTGGAGGGGATAACTGTCTGCTCCGCGCCGCAATCCTTCGCCAGCAGGGCGTGCTTTTCCTGCTGCATATGCTCGCCGTGCACGGCGATGGCGATTTTGGGCTTCAGCCAGCCGTAGATCTGCTTCAGCTCCTCGCGGTAGGGATGGCCCGAGACATGCACCGGCGCGTCGCGGTCGGTGATGACGCTGACGCCCTTGGCGAGAAAGCGGTTCTTGATGCGGTCGATCGCGCGCTCGTTGCCCGGAATGGCGCGGGAGGAAAATATCACCACATCGCCTTCATGGAGCCGGAGGCCCGGATGGTCGTCGTTGGATATGCGCGACAGCGCCGCGCGCGGCTCTCCTTGAGACCCCGTGCAGACGTAAATGACGTTGCCGGGCGGCAGCGTATCCGCCTGCTCGTCGTCCAGGAACGGCGGCACATCCTTCAGGTATCCGCTTCGCCGGGCGGCCTCGTCGATATTCCACAGCGATCTCCCGATGAGGCAGACATGACGGTTGCTGCGCCTTGCCGCTTCATAGATGCTCTGCAGCCGGGCGACGTTGGTCGCGAAACAGCTGATGGCGATGCGGTTTTTGAACTCGCCGAAAATCTCGATCAGGTTCTTTTGCACCGTGAGCTCGGACCCCGAATGCCCCGGCACCATGGCGTTCGTGGAATCGCCGACGACCGCCAGCACGCCGGCATCGCCCAGCGCCTTCAGTTCGTTTTCATCGGTGACGTTGCCGGCGACGGGGTCGCGGTCGATCTTCCAGTCGCCGGTGTGCAGAATAGTGCCGACATCCTTGACCGTAATGGCAAGCGCATTGGCTTCCGGTATGGAATGCGCCATGCGGATATACTGGATGCCGAAAGGGCCAAGATGGACGGCGCCCTTCGCAAGGACCTCGTTCAGCTGCGGCTGGTTTCCCCAGGAAACCTCGCTCAACGACTGGCGGATGCGCTCCGCCGTGAACTTCGTCGCGTAGAGCGGGACTTTCAGGCGCGGCCACAGCGACGTGATTGCGCCGATATGGTCTTCATGCGCATGCGTCAGCACGATGCCGAGCAGGTCGTCCTTCAGACTTTCCGCAAACGCCGGGTCGGGCAGCAAAATGTCGATGCCGGGCATCGTGTCGTCGGCGAAGCCCATGCCGCAATCGGCCATGATCCACTTGCCCTTGTGGCCGTAGAGCGTCATGTTTGCGCCGAAAATCCCGCAGCCGCCGAGCGGCACGAAATAAATGGCGTCGGGATTCATTTTGAAACCGGGGTGTGCCATCTTAAGCGCTGAAGACCTCGCCCGATGAAATATCCTTGCGGCTGCCGTCCTGCATTTCCAGCTGCAGCGCGCCGGAGGTATCGATGCCGAGGAACTTGCCCGAAATCGTCTCTTTCGGCAGGCGCACGTTGATGGTCGCGCCGACGTTATGCGCATAGCTCATCCATTCGCGGCGGATGAGGTCGAAGCCGGTTTTGCGCCAGATCTCGTACAAGGTCTTGAGGCGTTTGGCGAGTTTTTCAAGCACCAGCCCGGCGTCCAGCCCGGCCACGCCGAAATCCTTCAGGCAGGCGGCGCCTTCGGGCGCGTCAGTGATGTTCACGCCGATGCCGATGATCATCCAGCCCACGTCATGCACGCCGCTGATGTCGGATTCCAGCAAGATGCCGGCCGCTTTCTTGCCGTTCAGCAGCAGGTCGTTCGGCCACTTGAGGGCGACCTGCACGGAGGGAGGCACCCATTCTTTGAGCGTTTCGGCAAGCGCCACGGCCGAGACGAAAGACATCTGCCCGGTGACGGCCGCATTCTTTTCGGGCCGCAGGATCATCGTCATGAACAGGTTGCCGGGCAGCGAGGTCCAGGTATTGCCCTGCCTGCCCCGTCCCGCCGTCTGCTGGTGCGCCCAGACGATGGTGCCATGCGGATAGCCGTTGCGTGCGAGTTTTTTCGCATGGTCGTTGGTGCTGCCCACGGAATCGAGCTCGATCAGGCTGAGCGGCTTCGGCAATTGCGGTTTGTACGGCATGGATGCGCTATTTGAACAGCGATTGCGCAGCTTCGGCGGCCGTCGTCAGCAAGGGGCCCGGGAAGACGATAAACAGCACCAGCAGCGAAGCCGAAACGCCCAGCAGCAGGTTCAGGCGCCGGTCGTCTGCGGTGTCGATAGCATCGTCGCCGGCGCTTTCAAAGTACATGACCTTGATGATGCGCAGGTAATAGTATGCCGCGATAACAGACGCCAGCACGCCGATGACGGCCAGCGTGTACAGCCCCGCGCTGACAGCCGCCTGGAAGATGAACAGCTTGCCAAAGAATCCGGCAAGCGGCGGGATGCCCGCCATGGAGAACATCATGATAGTCATCGCCAGCGCCAGCATCGGCTGCCGCTCGCCAAGGCCCGCGAGGTCGGAAATCTGCTCCACCATGCGGTCCCGCTGCTTCATCATCAGCACCACGGCGAAGGCGCCGATGGTCATGACCATATAAATAGCGGCATAGATCATGATGGCGCGCACGCCCTCTTGGCTTGCGGCGGCAAGGCCGACCAGGGCATAGCCCATATTGCCAATAGAGCTATAGGCCAAGAGGCGCTTGATATTCGTCTGGCCGATGGCCGCGACGCTGCCCAGCAGCATGGAGGCGATGGAAAGAACGATGACGACCTGCCGCCACTGGTCGCCCATATGCTCGAAGGGCCCCATGAGGACGCGGGTCATCAGCGCCAGCGCCGCGATCTTGGGCGCGATAGCGAAAAAGGCGGTGACCGAGGTCGGCGCACCTTCGTAGACATCGGGCGTCCACATATGGAAGGGCACAGCGGAAACCTTGAAGGCAAGGCCGGAAAGCAGCAGGACCATGCCAACCGTAACGCCAAGCCCTGCGGGATGGGCATTCAGCGCACCCGCTATCGCCTCGAATCCAGTAGCCCCGGTATAGCCGTAAATCAACGATGCGCCATAAAGCAACATGCCGGACGACAGGGCGCCCAGCACGAAATACTTCAGCCCCGCCTCCGTCGAGCGGATGGTGTCGCGCTGCATGGCTGCCAGCACGTAAAGCGGCAGACTCTGCATTTCAAGGCCCATATAGAGCGCAATCAGGTCGTTCGCCGAGATCATCAGCATCATGCCCAGCGTCGCGAAGAGGATAAGGATCGGGTATTCAAAGCGCATGATGCGCTGGCGCTCGACATAGCGCGCCGCCATCAGGATGGAGACGAGAGAACCCGCGACCACCAGCATCTTCATGAAGCCGCCGAAAGCATCGGCGATGAACATGCCGCCGAAGGTCGTGGAAGTATCGCGGCAGAACTTGCACAGCGTCAGGAACACGCCAGCCAGCGCCAGCATACTTAAGTTCGCAACGCTCGCGTAGTCCTCCTCTTTGCGTGCGATGCCGAAAAGCAGCAACAGCATGGCCATGATGGCCAGGAAAATCTCGGGAAAAGCCGGCATCAGTTCCGGGGGGACGAACGAGGGCATCATGGCTTCTTCTTCCCTTCCTCTTTGGCTTCACCCATATGTTTGTGGTAATCGTTGACGATCTTCTGGACCGACGCCGACCAGGGCGCCGTGAAGCTGGCGGACGATACGCCCATCCACAGCACGAGGACGATCATCGGCAGGAATATGCCGATCTCGCGTACGTTCAGGTCTTTCATGGCCCGTACATCGGGTTTGTCCAGCACGCCGAAAACGACGCGCTTGTACAGGAACAGCATATAGGCGGCGCCCAGCACGACGCCCGTCGCAGCCAGCGCCGTCACCGTCGTGCTGACCTGGTAGGATCCCGCCAGCACGAGGAATTCTCCAATGAACCCGCTCGTTCCCGGCAGGCCGATGGAAGCCAGCGCAAAGACCATGAAGGCCGTCGCGTAGCGCGGCATGTTATTGACGAGGCCGCCGTAGCGCCCAATCTCCCGCGTATGCAGGCGGTCATAGACGACGCCGACGCAAAGGAAGAGCGCGGCGGAGACGATGCCGTGCGAGAGCATCTGGAACATCGCGCCATCGATGCCCTGCTGCGTGAAGGTGAAGATGCCGAGCGTCACGAAGCCCATATGCGCGACGGAGGAATAGGCGATAAGCTTTTTCATATCCTCCTGCGCGAGCGCCACGAGGGACGTATATATGACCGCCACAACGCTGAGCGAGAAGATCAGCGGCGTGAAAAACGCGCAGGCATCGGGCAGCAGCGGCAGCGACAGCCGCAGAAAGCCGTATCCGCCCATTTTCAGCAGCACGCCCGCCAGGATGACGGAACCGGCGGTCGGCGCCTCGACGTGCGCGTCGGGAAGCCAGGTATGCACCGGCCACATCGGCACCTTGACGGCAAAGGAAGCGAAAAACGCCAGCCAGAGCCATTTCTGCATTTCCGGCGGCAGCGACATTTTCGACAACTGCGTGATATCGGTCGTGCCGAGAGTGTGATAAATCGACAGTACTGCCAGCAGCAGCAGGACGGACCCCAGAAGCGTATAAAGGAAGAACTTGAATGCCGCATAGACGCGCCGCGGTCCTCCCCAGACACCGATGATCACGAACATCGGTATCAGCACGCCCTCGAAAAACACGTAGAAGAGCACCAGGTCAAGCGCGCAGAACATCCCGACCATCATGGTTTCGAGCAGCAGGAAGGCGATCATGTATTCCTTCACGCGATGCTCGATGGACTCCCAGCTTGCCAATATGCAGATTGGCGTCAGGAAGGTCGACAGCAGGATGAAGAAGATGGAAATACCGTCCACGCCCAGCTTGTAGGAAATATTTGTATTCGGCAGCCATGGCGCATGCTCGACGAACTGGAATTCGGCTGAACCCTTGTCGAATGCGGCATACATATACAACGACAGCGCAAAGGTGAAGGCCGAGGTCAGCAGCGCCGTATTCCGCGCGTTGCGCGCGACGGTTTCACCATCCCCGCGGATGAAGAAGATAAACATCACGCCCAGGAGCGGCAGGAAGGTGATCAGCGAGAGGATGGGAAAGGAAATGGCCATATTCTAGTACCCTCCGCCGAAGTAACAGATATATCCGGCCACGATCAGGACGATGCCGATGATCATGGCGAAGGCATAATGATAGACATATCCCGTCTGCATGCCCCGCGCCGTGGCGGATGACGCCTGCACCGCCTCAGCCACGCCGTCGGGCCCCAGGCCGTCGATGACATCGCCGTCGCCCGTCTTCCAGAGCGCGCGGCCGATGGCAAACGCCGGCACGACGCCGATAATGTTGTACAGCTCGTCGAAATACCACTTGCGGTAAAACAGGTTATGGATGCGCCCGAAGGTGCCCGCCATGACCGCCGGCAGGTGCCGCTCACGCATATAGAACAGGAACGCGAGCGCGATCCCGGCCGCGCCGACAATCGTGGGGAGCAGCTTGATCATGCCCGGTACGTGCTCGGCTTCCCCGACCGTGTCGTCGCCTTCAAGCACGAAAAGGCTGTTGCCCCAGAATTCGTGACGTCCCTCGCCCACAAACTTGAAATACAGCCATCCGGCGCCGACGGCGCCCACGGCCAGCACCGCCAGCGGGATCGTCATGATCAGCGGCGACTCATGCACATGCGCCATCACCTTTTCATCCGCGCGCGGCTGGTTGTGGAATGTCATGAAAATCAGGCGCCAGGAATAAAAGGCCGTCAGGAAGGCCGCCGCGATGCCGCACCAGAAGGCGAACTCGCCCACGGAGGAATGCGCCGCGAAATCGGCTTCGAGGATCATATCCTTGGAGAAGTACCCGGCCAGCGGCGGAACGCCGGCCAGCGCCAGGCTGCCGATCCACATCACGCCGTAGGTAAAGGGAATGAGCTTCCAGATGCCGCCCATGCGGCGCATGTCCTGCTCGTCAGACATCGCGTGAATGACGGAACCTGCGCCCAGAAACAGCAGCGCCTTGAAGAAGGCGTGCGTAAACAGGTGGAATATGGCGGCGCTATAGGCCGAAACGCCGAGCGCGAAGAACATATAGCCCAGCTGGCTCATGGTCGAATAGGCGATGACGCGCTTGATATCGAACTGGGTCACGCCGATGGTCGCAGCGACCAGCGCCGTCAGGGCGCCGACGACGGTGATGAACTGGCGGACATCCGGCGCATATTCGTAAATCGGCGACATGCGCGCGACAAGAAATACGCCGGCGGTCACCATCGTGGCGGCATGGATGAGAGCGGAAACAGGGGTCGGGCCTTCCATTGCGTCGGGCAGCCAGGTATGCAACCCCAGTTGGGCGGATTTCCCCATGGCGCCGATGAACAGCAGAAGGGCAATCAGGCTCAAGGCGCGGAACTCATGCCCCATGAAAGTGACCATCACGTCCTTTTTGGACGCCGCAGCGGCGAAAACCGTGTCGTAATCCAGCGTCCCGAAAACCATGAACACGGCGAAGATGCCGAGCGCGAGGCCGAAGTCGCCGATACGGTTCATCACGAAAGCTTTCACGGCTGCCGCATTCGCGCTTTCCTTGTGGTTCCAGAAACCGATGAGCAGGTAGGACGCCAGGCCCACCCCTTCCCAGCCGAAGAACAGCTGGACGAAATTGGCCGCCGTCACCAGCATCAGCATCGCGAAGGTGAACAGGCTCAAGTAAGACATGAACCGGGCCTTGTGCTCGTCGTGGTGCATATAGCCGACGGAATAGATATGGACAGCGCAGGAAACGACGTTGACGACGACCGCCATCACCGCCGTCAGCTGGTCGAACTTCAGCGCCCAGGAGACGTGCAGGTTGCCGGACGATATCCAGTTGAACAACTCAATCGTGCGCGGGGCCGCGCCCAGGAAGCAAAGATCGCGGAACAGGAACAGCGATACCGTTGCCGCCACGCACATCAGCAGGCAGGTCAGGAACTGCGCGGGCTTTTCCTCAAGGAACAACCCGGCCGCGATGGCGCCGATCAGGGGGGCAAATACTGCGATGACTTCCATATTCTTTGTTACCCTTTAAGCGCGCTGATGTCCTCGACCGCAATCGAGTCCTTGTTGCGGAAGAAGACGACGAGGATGGCAAGACCGATGGCCGCTTCCGCCGCAGCGACCGTCAGGATGAACATCGAAAACACCTGTCCGGTCAAATCGTGCAGATGGGCCGAAAACGTGACCAGGTTCATGGTCACCGACAAGAGGATAAGCTCGATGGACATCAATATGATGATGACGTTCCGGCGGTTCAGGAATATCCCGAATACGCCCAGCGTGAACAGGACGGCGGAGACGAGAAGGAAGTGCTGCATGCCGATGGCCATGTTACGACACCCCCGCGCCTGATGTTATCTTTTCGACCTTCAGCACGTCCTTCGGATTGCGCGCAATCTGCGCCGAGACGCTCTGGCGACGCACGTCCGGGCGGCCCCGGTGCGTCAGCGTGATGGCCCCGATCATGGCGACCAGCAGGATCAGGCCTGAAATCTGGAACAGGTACATATAATCGGTGTAGAGGATAAGGCCGAGCGCCTGCGTATTGGTCACATTGGCGGCAGCCGCCGGCATGGGCTGCGCGCCATGCGCTTCAAAGCCGCCCAGGTTCCACCGCACGTACATCCACATGAATTCTGACAGAAGCACGCCGCCGACGATAAAGCCGACAAAGGCGTTCTTCATGAAGCCCTGCCGAAGCTGCGCGAAATTGATGTCGAGCATCATGACGACGAAAAGAAACAGAACAGCGACCGCCCCCACATAGACGATAACCAGGATCATCGCGATGAATTCAGCGCCCAGCATGACGAACAGCCCAGCCGCATTGAAAAAGGTAAGGATCAGGAACAGGACGGAATGCACAGGGTTACGGCACGAGATGACAGCAACCGCGCTGGCGACGAGGACGGCCGAAAACATATAGAAAAAGATGGCTTCGATCATCGGTTTTAGTCCTTACCTGTACGGCGCGTCCGCTTCGATATTGGCGGCCAGCTGGGCTTCCCAGCGGTCGCCGTTATCCAGCAGTTTCTGCTTGTTGTAATAAAGCTCTTCGCGCGTTTCCGTCGCGAATTCGAAATTGGGGCCTTCGACGATGGCATCCACCGGGCAGGCTTCCTGGCACAACCCGCAATAGATGCACTTGGTCATGTCGATATCATAGCGCGTCGTGCGGCGGCTGCCGTCGTCGCGCGGCTCGGCCTCGATGGTGATGGCCTGCGCGGGACAAATCGCCTCGCACAGTTTGCAGGCGATGCAGCGCTCTTCCCCGTTCGGGTAGCGGCGCAGGGCATGCTCCCCGCGGAACCGGGGGCTCAAGGGGCCCTTTTCAAAAGGATAGTTCAGCGTCACCTTCGGCCGGAAGATATAGCTGAAGGTCAGGGCGAAGCCTTTCACGATCTCCACGAGCAGGAAGCTGCGCGCTGTGCGGTCAAGGAACGACATGTTTTGCTCCTTCCACAGCCGCGGCCGGGGCCTCGACGGGCATGCCCGGCAGGGCGTGATTGTACAAAAGCATACCGGCAACAAATACGAGCCAGACCAGCGTAAACGGCAGGAACACTTTCCAGCCCAGGCGCATCAGCTGGTCGTAGCGGAAGCGCGGCAGCGTCGCGCGCGTCCAGATGAAGAGGAAAAGGACAAAGCAAACCTTGAGCATAAACCAGATAAACCCGGGCACGGCGGCGAGCAAGGCGATGCCGAACGGTGGCAGCCAGCCGCCCAGGAACAGCACCGTCGTCATCCCGGCCATCAAAATCATGTTGGCGTATTCACCCAGGAAGAACAGGGCGAAGGTCATGGCGGAATATTCGACGTTGTAGCCGCCGACCAGCTCGGACTCGCCTTCGGGCAGGTCGAAGGGCGCGCGGTTGATTTCCGCCAGCGCCGAGATAACGAAAACGACGAACATCGGGACCATCATCAGGTCGACCCAGAGCGGCTTCGGCGTTTCGACGATAGCGGTCAGGTTCAGGGATCCCGTCGTCAGCAGCACGCAGACCAGCACGAAACCCATGGAAACTTCGTAAGACACCATCTGCGCCGCCGAGCGAAGCCCGCCCAGGAAGGCGTAGCGGGAGTTGGAGGCCCAGCCGGCCATCAGGATGCCGTAAACGCCAAGCGACGAAATCGCAAACAGGTAAAGTACGCCGACATTGATATTGGAAACGACCCAACCGGCGTTCACGGGAATGACCGCCCAGGCGACAAGGCTCAGCATAAACGTGAGCATAGGCGCGATGATGAACACCGCACGGTTCGCGCCGCTCGGGATGATGGTTTCCTTGCCCAGCAGTTTCAGGCCGTCCGCCAGCGGCTGAAGCAGGCCGAAAGGCCCGACGACCATGGGCCCCTGCCGCATCTGCATCGCGGCCAGCACCTTGCGTTCGGCATAGGTCAGGTAAGCAACCGCTAAAATCAGCGGCGCGATGACAAGCAGGACGCGACCGCCGATAACGAGCAGCGGAAACACATAAGTTGTCAGGAATTCGCTGAGAACAAACTCATCCATGGGTGCCCGTCTTCCCTTTCTTGTCCTGCAGGAAGGCTTCCGTGCATTCAGCCATGACTTTGGATGCCCGCGAGATGGGGTCGGTCATGTAGAAATTTGAAATCAGCAGCGCAAAAGGCGACTTGTCGCAATCGCCATCCTTGCCGAACGGCTTCCAGGCTGCGGGCTTGATGGCGTCTATCGCGCCGAAGACCGGGTTCGCCTCGACAAGGCGCGCGCGCACCTCGGCGAGGTCGTTGTACGGCAACGCCTTGCCCATCACCTCGGAAAGCGCGCGAATGATCTTCCAGTCTTCCCGCGCTTCGCCCGGCGGGAATACCGCCTGCTTGGCGGCCTGCGGGCGGCCTTCGTTGTTGACGTAGATCGAATTCTTTTCGGTATAGGCGGAGCCCGGCAGGATAACGTCGGCGCGCGCCGCCGCCTTGTCGCCGTGATGGCCCTGATAGATGACAAAGGTGTCCTTGCCGATGCTGTTGACGGGAATTTCATCCGCGCCCAGCAGGTACAGCACATCGCCTTTCAGCATCTTGTCGAGATCGCCGCCCGTGAAGCCCAGTTCGAGCGCGCCGACGCGGCTGGCCTGCGTGTGCAGAAGGTTAAAGCCGTTCCAGCCTTCCTTCACCATGTTGAATTTCTCGGCGACCTTGCGCGCGAGGGCATGGACTTCCATCCCGTCGTCACGGCTGACCGCGCCCGGCCCCAGGATAAGCATGGGGTTCTGGGCCTTGGAAAGAATATCGGCAAAACCGCCCTTGCCTTTCGCCAGTTCCTCCAGCGTTTCAGGTCCTGCGCCCAGATACTTGTAGGGATAATTCAGGTCGATCTGCGGGCCGATCACGCCGACCTTGATGCGTCTGGCGAGCCAGGTCTTGCGGATGCGGGCATTGATGAGCGCCGCTTCCGTGCGCGGATTGGTGCCGACGAGAAGGATAACATCTGCCTTCTCGATGCCGGAGATGGTGGTATTGAATCGCCAGCCGCAGGGTTCCGCCGCGTCGAACTGCGCGCCGTCCTGCCGGCATTCGATATTGGTGGAGCCGAGGTTGCGCATGAAATCCTTCAGCGCGACGATGGAC
>SCTB01000180.1 GCA_004297545.1 Alphaproteobacteria bacterium | reverse complement strand
AGACCGCTGTTGCCCGTCAGAATATTGTCTGTGACTGTCGTAATGTCGGCCGTCGCGTTAATTGCCGCGGAGCCGGTAAGCGTAATGTTTTCTATGCCGGTAACGGTCATGACTACCGGCAAACCATTTACCGTTGCCGTGCTGGTTTCAAGATTGAAGCCAAAGGCGACTTTGATCGTATCGCTGAGGTCACCCCCGCTATCGTTTACCACGTCATTGCTGCCGATAACGTAAGTATCGTTTCCAGCCAGTCCATCTAGAGTATTGGACTGGATATTGCCCGTGATGAGGTTGGCAAGCGCGTTACCTGTACCGTCGATTGCCGCTGTCCCTGTGAGCGTGAGATTTTCAATCTCCTGAAGCGCGCTCAGGGCATAGGTTTGATCGGAGAGGACAAGGTCAGTGCCTTCCCCTCCCGCTTCTGTCACAGTGTCGCCTACGTTATCGACAATAAATACGTCATTCCCCGCGCCACCAATCATGCTGTCCGCGAGCGCGCCGCCGTTCAGCGTGTTATTGCCGCTGTTCCCCGTAATAATGTTCACATCGGCGTTGCCGGTCGCGTTTATATTTGCCGCGCCTGTGAGCGTAATGTTCTCGATTTCCTGCAGACCAAATATTACTGAACCGAGATTGATCGTAATGCTCGAGAAGATGGTATCGCCGCCTTCGCCGCCCACTTCCGTGACCGTATCCGACGTATTATCGACATAATACGTATCGTCGCCGTCCCCGCCCCTCATCCTGTCCGCGCCGGTGCCGCCGTTGAGGGTATCGTTACCTGTGCCGCCTATGAGCAAGTCGTTGCCCCCGGCTGCCGTCAGCGTGTCGTCGCCGCCCATCCCGTCCAGCGTATTGGTACCGTTGTTGCCTGTCAGAATATTGGCGCCGTTGTCGCCGGTCGCACTGATCGAGGATCCGCCCGTCAGCGTGATGTTTTCGATACCCGTGATGTTCATGGCGACCGGCAGGCCGCCGATGGTGGCCGTGCTGGTTAAAAGATTGAAGGTGAAGGCAATGTTAATAGTATCCTGTTCGCCCACGCCCGCGCCGCTGTCATTGACCCGGTCATTACTGCCAATCACATAGGTATCGTGCCCCCCCAGGCCGTCCAGGGTATTGGCCGCCGCGTTGCCGGTGATAATGTTTGCATTGGCGTTGCCGGTGCCGTCAATCGCGTTAATCCCTGTCAAGGTCAGGTTGTTGGCGCCCGCGCCTGCCGTATGCACGGCGTCCGACAGGTCCCAGGTCTGGCTGGATTTGATCGTGTCGCCGCCGCCGTTGCCGATAACGGTATCGCTCAGGTTATCGACGATATAAACATCCGTGCCACCGCCGCCTGTCAGCGTATCCGCGCCGAGGCCGCCGTCCAGGGTGTTGTTTCCGGCGTTGCCGTTGATGACATTATCGGAGGCGTTGCCCGTGCCGTTCACCGAAGCAACGCCCGTCAGCGTCAGGGTTTCGATTTCAGCAGAAAGCTTGTACGTCGCGGCGGAAAAAGCGATGTCGGTTCCCTCGCCAATCAGCTCCACGATTTTGTCACCGGTGCTATCGACGAAGAAAGTGTCGTTGCCGATGCCACCGTACATTTGGTCGTTTCCGGCGCCACCGTCGATAGAGTCGTTGCCATCCATGCCCTTCAGCACGTTGCCGACAATATTGCCGGTAAGTGTGTTGTTGAGGTTGTTGGCCGTGCCGCTGATGCCGGATGTGCCAATCAGGGTCAGGTTTTCGATCGCGACGCCGATGAGGATAGCAGAACTCAGGTTGACGGTCGCGGTTGCCTTGACTGTATCCGTTCCGCCCGCATCGATAATATGGTCGTTGGTATTGTCGACGAAATACGTGTCGTCGCCCGTGCTGCCGTCCATCGTATCCGCGCCAATGCCGCCGTCCAGAATGTCGTCGCTGCCATCGGCGGTAAGCGTATCGGCACCTGCCAGGCCGGCGAGCGAGTTGTCTAATCCAGCGCTGCCGTTGATGACCGTGATGACATTATTGAGGGCGTTGCCGGTGCCGTTCAGCGTCAGAACAATCGCCGTATCATCAAGATCAAGTTTTTCAACGTAAGCGGTCAGGACATAGCTGACAGTCGCCACGACCTCGTCGGTTCCCTGGCCGGAGTTTTCGGTCACCACATCGGCCGCATTGTCGACGAAATACAAATCGTTGCCCGCGCCGCCGATCAGGACATCCGCTTCAGTGCCCCCGATAAGCGTGTCGTTGCCGGTCAGGCCAACCAGAAAATCGTTGCCGGCAAGCCCGTTGAGAGTATCGTCGGTTGCCGTCCCTGAAAGAACGTCATTAGCCCCGGTACCGTCTAAAGAAATACCCATTCAGAACTCCCCCAAACCCAGACATTAAATATAGCGCGTCCATAGGATTTAATGAGAAAAAGTTAGGATGACAGGGGGTGTGTAAGTTTATGGGAATGAAGGGGCTGGCTTGCCAGCCGAAGCACGGCAAATGCTGGACCGGTCCGCCTTCGCTAAAGCTACGGCGTGACAGCCTTCTGATATAAATCTTATGAACGCGAAGGCTGGCCTGCCAAGCCGTAGTCCGGTTCTGGGAAAATATGTCCGTCTTCGCTCCTGCGGAGCTTCGACGCGACAGCCTTCGAAGTTATAAACGATTTAAGGACGAAGGCTGGAGCGGGCGACGGGATTTGAACCCGCGACATTCAGCTTGGGAAGCTGACGCTCTACCACTGAGCTACACCCGCGATTATGCCTTCGTTTATAGTGCATTTATCCTTGATTTGCAAAGTGGATTTGAATTTATGTAAAGCTGATTTTCTCGGCCTGTCACCGCAAAACATCTTTACAACCGCACCTTTTGGCCATTAAGTATTAAGACGAAGGGTTCCCATCCGTTTGAAAATAAAATGTAAAATGATGCGGGCCGGCGGTTTCGACGTATCTAGCTTTCAGGGAGTTTGTTCATGAATTTGGTCACCAGAGTTTGCGCCGTCCTCGGTGTGCTCGTCCTTGCCGCCTGCTCGGGCGCGGGCAACAGCGAAACGGTCCAGGCCCTCAACAAGGCGCAGGCCGTCGGGTCGCCGTTCACGAAGGTTCTGCACGCCGAGTACCGCGACTACACGAACATGCTGCAGCGCACCGGCGACTACGCCGATGGCGTGCATTTCGCGCGTAAGGGCCTGGCGGCCGCAAGCGGCGTCATCGTGATGCCCGAAACGCTGGATGACTGGGATCTGACCGACAAGGATATCATAGAGCTGACCGGCGGCCGCACGCAGCTCGTCGACGCGCTGGAGAACGGCGGGCGCGAGCTCGTTTCCGACAAGGCCGGCATCGCGCAGGCCCGTTTCGATTGCTGGGTCGAGCAGCAGGAAGAAAACTGGGGCAAGGAAGTGCCCTGCAAGGCGCAGTTCTGGGCCGCTCTCAAGGCCGTGCAGGACGTGATCAACGCCAAGCCGCCGGCCGAGGAATTCCCCGCCCCCGTCGCCGAAGCGCCGAAGGGCGAGCCGGTGCCGGTGCAGCAGGCGATGTTCATCGTCTTCTTCGACTGGGATAAATACAACCTTACCGCCGGCGCGAACGACGTGCTGGACGCCGTGGCGCAGGAGATCAAGAGCCGCCAGGATGTCAAAGGCATCACGGTCATCGGCCATACCGACAGCTCGGGCACCGAGAAGTATAACGACAAGCTCTCGATGCGCCGGGCCAATGCGGTCAAAGCGGGCTTGGTCTCGCGCGGCATTCCCGAAAGCGTGGTCCATATCGAGGGCCGCGGCGAGCACGAGCTGCTCGTGAAAACCGCCGACGGCGTCCGCGAGCCGGCCAACCGCCGCGCCCAGATGACGCTGGAATAAGCGGCTTTAACAAAGGCTTAAAGGAAACCGGCCGGGCAACTGGCCGGTTTCTTTTTGCGGGGAAGTGGAGTAATCTTAAACGGCATGTACAGCTCAACCACCAGCAACGTCACCGTATCGGTCAAGCCGACGTATCTCGACCACGAGTCCGCGCCGGAAAAAAACCTTTACGTCTGGGCCTATACCGTGCGCATCCAGAATGTCGGTGAGGAAGTCCTCCAGCTGCGCACCCGCCACTGGAAGATCACCGACGCCTACGGCCGCGTGCAGGAAGTGCACGGCCCCGGCGTGGTGGGCGAGCAGCCGGTCCTCAAACCCGGCGAGAGTTTCGAATACACCAGCGGCACGCCGCTCTCCACGCCCTCGGGCATCATGTCGGGCAGCTATTCCATGCAGGCCCCGGACGGGCGCCTGTTCGACGTCGCTATCCCCGCCTTCTCCCTGGACAGCGGAACGCCGCGCCAGCTCAACTGACAGGTCATCGCCTTAACCGCCCATGAATTTCAAGCCCATCTTCTATGTGAACGGTATCCTGCTGCTGATCCTCTCCTCGGCCATGCTGCTGCCGGCCCTTGTCGACCTGTCGGGCAAGAGCAGCGACTGGCGGGTTTTCGCGGGCGCGCAGATCATCACGGCCTTTTTCGGCTTCGCGCTCATTTTCATGAACCAGCAGAAAACCTTCCACATGACGCCCAAGGAAACCTTCGTCATGACGGCGCTCAGCTGGGTCGTCATCGCGGCTTTTGCGGCGCTCCCTTTCTGCTTTTCCGAGATCCATATGCCCTATACGAACGCCTTTTTCGAGGCGATGTCGGGCATCACGGCCACGGGTTCCACCGTCATCACGGGCCTCGACCACCTGCCGCACGGCATTTTGTTCTGGCGCTCACTGCTGCACTGGCTGGGCGGCATCGGATTTTTAATCGTGGCGCTCGCGATTTTCCCGATGCTGCAGATTTCCGGCATGCAGCTGTTCAAGACGCAGTCCTTCGAGGTCGCCAAGGTCATGCCGAGCGCGGTGCAGATGGCCGCTTATATCGTCATGATTTATGTCTTCCTGACGCTGGCCTGCGTGACGCTGCTGCATGTGGTGGCGGGCCTGAGCATGTTCGACGCCGTCTGTCACGCGATGGGCGCGATATCGACGGGCGGGTTCTCCACCTCCGACGCCTCGGTCGGCCACTTCAGGAACCCGCTGGCCGAAGCCTTCCTCGTCGCCTTCATGATTTTGGGCAGCCTGCCCTTCGCGCTTTACCTGCGCGTCGCCAAGGGCGATGCGGTGGCGCTGATGAAGGACAGCCAGGTGGCGGCCTTCCTCTGCGTCATCGTGACGCTCGCGGCTTTAACGGTCCTGTGGCTCACCGCGACCGGCCAGATGACATTCCTCTATGCCGTGAGGAGCGCGATGTTCATGATCGTCTCCTTCGTCACGACGACCGGGTTTTTCGCGGCGGATTACGGCGCCTGGGGGCACTTCGTCGTCGGCATCGCGCTGGTGGCCGTATTCCTGGGCGCCTGCTCGGGCTCGGCGGGCGGCGGCATCAAGACCTTCCGCCTGCAGATCCTCTCGCTCATGATCCAGCAGCAGGCGCGCCAGTTGATGCTGCCCAACGGGATGTTCCAGGTGCATTACAACGGCAAGATCATCCGCCCGAATGTGCAGGCGGCCGTCGGCGGCTTCGTCTTCGTCTATCTCGCCAGCTGGATGATCGTCAGCATGCTGCTGCAGATGTTCGGCATGGAGTCGCTCCGCGCCTTCACGAGCGCGCTCACCGCGCTCAGCAACACCGCCGCGATGGGCAGCTTCGAGGGCACGGATCCGGCCTCGGTATGGATACTCACCGCCGCGATGCTGCTCGGGCGCCTGGAATTCATGACGCTGATCGTGCTGCTGATGCCGCGCTTCTGGCGGGGCTAGTTCAGCCCGAAGGTGCTCCTGACAACGGTCTGCAGGCCGTGGCTGACGTCGTCCATCAGCTCCTCGTCCAGCCGGTAGAACACCCGGTCGCGCTCGGCGGGCGAGGCGTCCTTCATGACGGTCTTGGTGCGGTCGGCCGTCACTTCGGCATGCGCCTTCGTGATGTCCGGCGCGTCGTCCGTGGCGCTTTCGAAGCGCAGCGCGATGCGCGCGCTGTAGCGCTCCGCGGGCTCGTTCGTGAACATGCCCTTCATGCCCTCGGTGACGGGCAGTTTTTCGCCGACGACGGAGGCGTCGTCGATGATCACGCGCAGGATGCCCGACGGCCCCGCGGCCACCAGCTGCTTCTTGATAAGCTCCTGCACGGCCGTCTCCGGCGGCTGCTTCATCAGGAGCTCGACATGCTTGCCGTCGCCGTCCGCCTTGAATTTATCGATAATCTCGATCTTCGCGACGTTCAGCATGATCGGCTTGTACTGATCAAAGCTCATCAGGGGCGCTTCCGGCTGCGGCGGCGCGTCCATGCAGGCCGACAGGAAGGCGGCGCAGGTTGCGGTGAAAACCAGTTTTTTCCAGTGATGCTTCATGACTTCTTCTCCTCATAGACTTCGTCGAGTTGTTCCTTCGCGAAGAGGTATTCCTCGCTGCAGAATTCGCATTTGATGGAAACATGCCCTTCCTTCTCGCAGATATCCTCGAGCTCCGGGCGCGGGATGGTGCGCAGGATGCTGACGACCTTGGGGCGAGAGCAGCGGCACTTGAACCGCACATGGGTGGGCGAATAGACGCGCACGCCGTCCTCGTGGAACAGGCGGTACAGCACATCGGCCGAGGCCAGCACGGGGGAGAGCATCTCGCCGTCCGTGCAGGTGCTCAGGAGCATCACGGCGCGCGTCCAGTCCTCGATATTCGACTCGCCGCCCTTCGCCGCGTTCTCGTCGGGCAGCTGCTGGATCATGATGGCGCCGGTGCGCCACTGCGCGTCCTGCGGGTGCACCGCCAGGCTGAACGAGGTCTTGATCTGCTCTGACTGCGTAAAATAATGCTGCACGGCATCGACGATGGAGGAGCCTTTCAGCTCGACGATGCCCTGGTAGCGGTCGTCCACGCTGCCCTGGTCGACGGTGAAGGCGATATAGCCTTTCTTGCCCAGCAGGTGGTAATGGTTATGCGCCGTGTCCTTCTTGCGCTTGGCGGCCTTTTTCACCGCCGCCGCGTCGAAGCCGGCATAGGCGCGCACCTCGCCCCGGCTGGTCACATCGGCCACCAGCAGGCGGATGGGACCGTTGCCCTTGATCTGAAGGGTAAAGATGCCCTCATATTTGAGCATCCCGCTGAGCAAAAGGCACAGCGTCACGACTTCGCTGAGCAGCGCCGAGACGGGCGGCGGGTATTTATGCTGCCGCATCATGTCCGCCAGCACGGAGCCCAGGCGCACCATGCGGCCGCGCACGTTGGATTTTTCCAGCCGGAAGGGCTGGACGACGTTATCGTCGACCAGTCCCGATTGTTCAGTGCCGTCTTTTTTGATACGAATAGCCATAGCGCCTCGCAGATACTAGCATAAATAGGCCCGAATGGAAAAAAAGCGAAACAAGACGCCGCGGCGGATTTCAGGGAAGTATTTGGAAAATGCCGCCCTGCATTACCTGCAGCGCTACGCCACCTCGGCGGAGAACCTGCGGCGCGTGCTGGCGCGCAAGGTCAAGCGCTCCTGCGCCTTTTACAAGGTGCCGGAGGATGAATTCCACCCCCTTATCGATAACCTTATCCGGCGCTACCAGTCCTCCGGCCTGCTGAACGACAAGGGCTTTGCCGAGGCGAAGGCCGCCACCCTCCGGCGGCAGGGGAAATCCCGCCGGGCCATCGAGGCAAAGCTGAAGGAAAAGGGCCTGGGCCGCGCCGATATCGAAACGGCCATCGAAAAAAGCGGCGGGGAGGACGAGGACGACTTCAAGGCCGCCTGCGCCTTCGCGAAAAAGAAACGCCTGGGCCCCTGGCGCGCAAAGCCCCTGAATGACCCCAAGGACGCCCGCAAGGAAATGGCGGCCTTGGCACGGGCGGGTTTCAGCTATGACGTGGCAAGGCGGGCGCTGGAGTATAGGGGGGAGGACGAAGACCTATAACCAAATTCTGTACGCCTATGTCTTCCCCTTTTGGGGGAAGACGGGACCCGTCGCGTTATATGCGCATGCGCAGCATGCGGGCGACGGGAAGATGGGGGTACTTCGTGCCACAATACAGCAGTCAATTCTTGCTGCGCGGAGTACCCCCATCTTCCCACGCCTTCGGCGCGGGCCCCTTCTTCCCCCAAAAGGGGAAGAAAAGATTTTACTTCACAACCTTCAGATGCGGCGCTTCGGATGACGGGTCTGCCGGCGCCGGAGGCTCGGCGGGCGTCTGCGCTTCCACGGGCTTGTCGGTCAGCAGCACGCGCGAGGCGGGCATGGTGACGCGGGCCGTGGTTCCCACGCCTTTCTCGGAAATCAGCTTGAAGCTGCCGCCGTGCAGGCGCACGAGGGAGTCGACGATGGTCAGGCCGAGGCCGGTGCCTTCCTTCATGCCGCTGAAGGTCGTATCGACCTTGCCGAAGGGCTGCATCGCCTTCTTGATCTCCATCTCGTTCATGCCGATGCCGGTGTCGATGATGTCGATATCCATTTCGCCGTTGTCGCGCACCGTCGCGGTCACCCTCACCTTGCCGCCCTTGGGCGTGAACTTGATGGCGTTGCCGATGAGGTTCAGCATGATCTGCTTGAAGCCCAGCTCCTCGGCCAGCAGCTCCGGCAGGTCGTCCGGCAGCTCGATGGAAAGGTCGACGCCCGCCTGCTCCACGCGCGTGGTCATGATGACCATGCAGGATTTCAGCGCCTTCTGGATCTTGAAGTTGCTGACGTTCAGGTCGCGGTTGCCGGTCTCGATCTTCGAGACCTCGAGGATTTCGCTGATGATTTTCAGCAGGTAATTGCCGCTGTCGTAAATATCCTGCGCGTATTCCTTATAGACCGGCACGTTCAGGGGGCCCATCACCTCGTCCTTGATGATCTCGGAAAAGCCGATGACGGCGTTCAGCGGCGTGCGCAATTCGTGCGACATGTTGGCCAGGAATTCCATGCGGGTGCGGCTGGAAATTTCGGCCTGCACGCGGGCCTGGCGCATGACTTCCTCGGCCTGCTTGCGCTCGGTCACGTCGTAGATGGAACCCTCGTAATACTCGACGCTCCCTTTTTCCGAGCGCACGATACGGGCGTTCTGCATGATCCAGATCTTGCTGCCGTCCTTGCGGTAGACTTCGGTTTCGACGCCCGACACGCGGCCCTCGAACAAGAGGCGGTTCACGAAGTCCTGCCGGTCCGCCGGGCGCACGTAGACTTGAGTGCCGATATCGGTGATGGAATTGGTGAGGTCTTCGGCCGAGTCATAGCCGAAGATTTCGGCCAAGGCTGTGTTGACGTTGACGAACCTTCCGTCCGGCGAGCTCTGGTAGATGCCGGAGATCGAGTTTTCGAAGATGGCGCGGAATTTCTGCTCCGCCTCGCGCACGGCCAGCTCGGCGCGGCGGCGCTTTTCGATGTCGGTGATGGTGCCGACCACGCGAATGCTCTTGTCGTCCGTCATGCGCAGCATGGAGAATGCGACTTCGACCGGCTTGAACGTGCCCTGCCCGAGGTTGAGGCGCGTTTCGATGCGGTAGGCCTGGCGCTCGCCCCGCACCAGCTCCTCGAACATGTCGCGCTGCTTCTGCTGGTCGGTCTGGTCGAACAGGGCGAACAGCGACTGGCCTATGGTCTCGCTGACCTCGCGGTGCGTGATGCGCTTCCAGGTTTCGTTCAGGAACATCAGGCGGCCGGTTTCATCCGTCTCGAAAATCACGTCGGAGACGGAATTGATGACGGCCCTGTTCTCCCGCTCGGACTTGCGCAGGGCATGGAACAGCTTGTCGCGCTCGGTGATCTTGTTCTGGAGCTCGCTCTGCGCGCCTTCCAGGTTTTTCGACATCTCGGCGATCTTCAGGTCCTGCTTGTGCTTGCGCTGCGCGGCGCCCGCCGCCAGCAGCGTGATGCCGAGAACGATCACGAATATCCCGTAGGGCGCCCCCGACAGCAGCCGCGAGACCAGCGTCGGCCGCACGCCGAAGCGGATATCCCAGGCCGTGTCGCCCAGCTGCAGCACGTAATTCACCGTTTCCGGCGCGCCCCAGTCCTGCTTGCCCTTGTCCGCCGCGATCAGGGTATTGACCAGCACGAAGCCCGTTTCGCGATCCTGGATGGTAATGCTGGCGAGGTCTTCGCGATGCGTGGACCAGCTGGTGCCGAAAATCTTGGCGGGCGTCGTCACGGCCAGCAGCACGCCGATGGTGCCGTCCGACAGGCGCGATTTCACGAGCAGCCCGATGGGCATGTCGACGGTGGATTGCCCCTTGGCGCCGAAAGCGGGCCAGGACAGGTCCTGGATATAGCCGATCTGGTTGAATTCAAGCTTGTAGGCTTCCTTGAACAGCTGCTGGTAGCTGGGCCAGCCCAGCGCCGGGTCATAGGCCGTGTGCTCGGTCATGCCCGCAATGTCGTTCTGGTGCCAGACGCCCTTGTCGGTCGTCCAGAGCACCGCGTTCAGCCGCGCGTCGCCGGTGATGACCTGCTGCATGCGCTGGGCGATGGGCGCCTGCGCCGTGTCCTGGATGTTGATGGAGGAATAAAAATACTGCAGCGAATGAACGGTTTTCTCGGTTTCGCTTAAGGACTGCTCGGTCGCATGGAAGATGTCGCGCGTCATGTTGCGCGCATCGAGGCCCTTCAGGTAGGCCATCGAGAAATGGAGGACCACGAAAGCAATCGTGGCAATAACAAGGCCGTTCAACAGGATAAACGATGCTGTCGAACCGCTTTTGAGGTACGTCTTCTGTATGTCCTTCAGGTTTTTGCCTAGATTGGACAAGTGGAGAAACCCCTCTGGTTAGTTCCTGCAGATTTTTCACCTGCTTGCAGCCGGAATTCCAGCTGTTTCTTATATAATTATGTATTTTATTTAAACTTTTATTAAATTTAGCTTCAAATTATCAAAAAATTGGATGTGTCTATTTTCAGCAACTTTATTATTCATTTATGTTAATAAGTTGCGTTTTTACGGCTGACTCTTGCGCTAAATTTCAATACACTCGTTTCAACCAAAATAAAAAAACGCGGATACCGGGGGTGCCTTTGACTGTTAATGCAAGGCACAGGCATGGCCATTTGCCGGGAAAGTTAAATGGATAAAGATAAAAAACGGGTATTCACGGTTCTTTCCATCGACGGCGGCGGCGTGCGCGGCATCGTGCCGGCGCGCATCCTGCAGGAGATCGAGGAGCGCACGGGCAAGCCGATTGCCGAACTCTTCGACATGGTCGGCGGCACCTCGACCGGCGCCATCCTGGCTGCGGGGCTGACCGTGCCGGACGACGTCAACCCGGCCAAGCCGCGCCATTCCGCGCTCGAACTCAAGAATTTCTATCACACCTACGCGCCCAAGATTTTCCCCGAGCTGCGCTTCAAGAGCCTGCGCAAGCTTTCCTCCTCCGCGCTCTACGATCCCAAGCCGCTGGAAGACGCGCTGCAGGAAAAACTGGGCGACGCCAAGATGAAGGATGCGCTGACGCACCTGCTCATCCCCGCGACCGACATCAAGAATTTCCGCCCCGTCTGGATCACCTATATCAAGGGCCAGAAAGATACCTCGCCCGAAGGGTGGAGCAGCATGCTGATGAAGGACGCCGTGCGCGCCTCCACGACCGCGCCCACCTATTTCCCGGCGAAATATTACGAAACCCAGCCGCATGAAGACATGCCCAACGTCACGCACCGCCACGCGCTGATCGACGGCGGCTTCTTCGCCGGCAACTGCATGCGCCGCATGATGACGCAGGCGCGGAAATTGGCCCCGCCCGACGCGGAAATCGTCGTCGTGCACCTTGGCACCGGCAATATCGAGAACACGCTGTCGCCCGCCGAGTTCAACAAGCTCGGCCCCATCGGCATGATATCCAAGTCGAACGGCAACCTGCTGCTGTCGCTCGTCATCAACATGTCGCTGATGGACGTGGCGAACGACATGAAGGACGAGATCGGCGACCGCTTCATCAGCTTCGACGGCATCATCGACGAGGTCAACGACCCGAACGATCCCACGCCGAGCATGGACGACGCGAGCAAGGATAATCTGAAAGCGCTGGAAAAATTCGCCGAGAAGATCATCCGCGAAAACAACGACGAGATGGACCGCCTCTGCGAAATCCTCAAGCACCGCACGCTGGCCGAAGACAACCACCGCGAAAGCAAGGCCTCCCTTACCATCCTCTCGGGCGCGCTCGACCAGGCCAAGACCATCAAGACGCTGGGCAAGACCTATCGCAAGATTTTGTGCTACGCGAGCGGCATCCTGACCGAAACGCCCGAGGACGGCGACGCGGTTCTGAAAGAACACGCGCTGAAGCTGACCGAGCAGCACAAGACCGAGCTGGACCGCATCTATAACGTGGCCGCCGGCAAGCTGGAAAACCAGAACAAGATCATCAGCACCATCAAGGAAGCCGGCGAAGACCTCACCAAGTTCATCCGCAAATTCGGCGAGCCCTTCCGCGACAACGACCCGCCCCCGCCTCCCGGCAACGACAACAAAAATCCTCCTGCATCCGTCGACCTCCCGAAAGGGAAGTGGCCGTTTGGGAGACGCAGGTAGGCGGCGATGAGCGCCAGTTGCTAATTTAGCCTACTGAGGAACCCCGCCGGCTACATATCCATTTTCTTTTGCTTTCTCCAGCCATTTAGCAGCCTCCTCATGATCGACCTTGATTGTACGCCCACCGAGGACACCATCATAGATGTACCGCAGCTGCAACTGGGCATTTAGATTTCCTTGCTCCGCAGCCTTTTTGTACCACCTGACTGCCTCTTCATTATCGTCCTGCACTCCTAGCCCGTACCAGTATGCACCGCCAAGGTAATTCTGAGCTTCCGCATTTCCTTGCTCAGCCGCTTTGCGATACCACTTCGCTGATTCCTCCAAAATCTGGGGTACCTTAGACAAGTGGGTCTCTGGTGGATTGAAATTCATTGTGCCATTTTGATATTCCTGAAAACTTTCATACCCATAAGCCTCGGATGCAATGCGACTATAGTATTTTCCAAGACGGAGTTGCGCAGCAGCATCCCCTTGTTCCGCATCGGCCTTAATTTGTGGCAAAGTTGCGTCTTCCTCAAGCTCTTCTGCTGTCTTCCATCTGCGAGAACATGGATTGAATCTATGGCCAGTGCAGACAACCCTCCAACACTCTTCACGCTCCCACACTGGCGGGTCAGCATCGCGCAGTTGCCAACAACTGCCGGATTTTGCCAACTCTGGCGGCACCTTCACAAAGTACAAGTAATGGACAATCGATTTTACGGCAAAACTAAATAGGATGAAAAAGAGGACAGCAATTATTTGTATTTTTCGGCTTTTCCAGTCAATTGTCATACGAGACTCAATTTATTCGTTACAGAATCCATCATCCTTCAACCTCCACCCACAAAAAATTCGCGGGCAGTTCCAAGTCTGGCTGACGACAGGCTTTCCGGTCAATGTAATTTTGTGTAACGCGGTGAAACGCGGCCCCCTCTCCCCCATTCGCAACGCGAATGGGGGAGAGGGCGGGGGGTGAGGGGGAGGTGCAGCAAAAGAGATTCCGGCTTTTTCGGCACCACCCCCTCATCCCAACCTTCTCCCTCCATCCGCTAAAGCGGACGGGGGAGAAGGAGAGTTGGCGGTTTCATTGCGTTTCACCCTGTTTCGTCAAAAACCGCGCGAATCGGAAAAAATTCGTCATTCCCGCGCAGGCGGGAATCCATCGGTGGTGAAAGCAATATGGCTGTTTCTTGTACCAAGGTAATGGATCCCCGCCTGCGCGGGGATGACGAGTGGTTGTATCGGCCTTAACAACCCCTCCAGCATGGGTTATTATCCCCTCGTTATGACCTCTTTTGCCGCCCTCACCCAGTACCGACCCCAGCTGCGCCAGTGCGTCCGCGTGACGGCGGCGGCGCTGGTGGCTTATGCAGTCAATCTTTACTTCGAGTTCCAGCAGGGTTACTGGATCGCCTTTACGGCCATCATCATCGTGCAGGCGAACCTCGGCGGCTCGCTGCGGGCGGCGTTCGAGCGCATGACGGGCACGCTGGCAGGCGCGGCTTACGGCGCGCTTGTCATCACGCTGATGCCGCATGAAACGCAACCCCTGTTCGCACTGACCGTCATTCTGGGCCTCGCGCCCGCAGGTTTTGCGGCGGCGGTGTCGCCGATGTTCCGCATCGCGCCGATCACGGTGGCCATCATGCTGTTCGGCAATCTGGCGCCGGACATGCCGCCCGTCGTCTTCGCCGAGCATCGCGTGGCCGAAATCGGCATGGGCTGCCTGATCGGCCTTGCGATGTCGGTGCTGGTCGCGCCCTCGCGCGCGCATGGCGTGCTGGCCGCCGGCATCGCCGGTATCCTGAAGCAATATGCGGATCTGCTTTCCATCCAGGCCGGCATGGCCGTCCGCGCGACGGAACAGGCGCCCGTCGACGAGCGCCACGCCGCCATCCGCAACGCCATTTCAAGGCTGGACGTGACCGGCGACGAAGCCAGGCGCGAGCGCAAAAGCCGCCTGACCGGCGACCCCGACCCGGAGCCCTTGCTGCGCATGGTGCGCCGCATCCGCAACGATCTTGTCATGATCGGCCGCGCCGTCATGCGCCCCCTGCCCGATGCCGCGCAGTCCTCGTTGAGGGAACCGTTTTCGCGGGTGACGGCCGCCGCGGGAGAGTTGTTCACCGCGCTTGCCGCAGCGCTTCCCGGTCGAAAAACGGTTGCCATGCCGCCCGGCCTCGATGCCTCTTTCGAGGCTTTCGCGGCGGCCATGAGCGCGCTTCACCAGCGCCACGCGCTCAACGCGCTGCCCGAGAGCGATACAGGGCGCATTTTCACGCTGGGTTTCGCCCTCGAACAATTGCGCCAGAACCTGAATGATCTGGTGGCGCGGGCGAATGAATTTATCAAGGATGACGCGAACGGCTGATCACTGCGCCATCTTGCTGATGCCGATGAGCTTGCCGCCGGCGCTGACCCGGACCAGGTCGGTGGAATCGCCGGGCTTGTTGATCTGCGCGCGGTAGACGACGACGCCGTCCTCGATCGCCCGGTCGACCTTGCCGATCATGCTGCCTGCGCCGACATGGTCATTGACGGTTTTCTGCACCGCGGGCGGCACCTTGAACCACGGAACGGGCACGCCCGGCGCCATCACCTTCGCAACCGGGGCCGCGGGCTTCGCCACCGAAGACGACTCCGGCGGCGCAATCTGCATGACTTTCACGGGCTTCCACGACGCCGCGCGTTTCTTCAGCTCGTCGGTCTGCGCCAGCGACAGCGTGAACCCCGCCCTGTCGCGCCGCTCGGCATAATCCTGCTTGCCCGAGGCCTGCGCGGCCAGAGTCAGCCAGAAATATCCGGCTTCATGGCTTTGCGTGACGCCCAAGCCTTCGTCGTAAAGAATGCCGAGATTATACTGCGCGGCGACATAGCCCTGATCGGCCGCCTTGTGATACCACTTGAAAGCCTGTTCATAGTCCTGCGGAAGCCCGGCGGATCCGTTCAGGTATAAATATCCGAAATAGGCCTGGAAGGCCGCCTCGCCCGCCTCGGCTTTCGCCCGCAGCGACGACAGATCCGGCGGCGGCGGCGCGATTTCGGCGGCATGCGCGGGCATCGCCAAACCAGCCAGCATAACGAATATGATGAGCGCCCTGATCATTCCAGCTTCCTGAAAAGATACCGGCGCAGGAAAGAAGGATGCCCCGGATATCATCTCCCAATTCTAGCGCCCGTATTTTACCTTTTTCTTAACAGCCACGTCACTGTTAAAATATTGATAATTCGGTAAAATCCGGCGCCAAATCAGGGTTTCATGCCGCCGGCCTTCTTGACCGTCGGCTGAGTCGCCCCCGAAAGCTCGCCGCAGGCGGCCTGGATACGCTCGCAGGCCTTGGTCAGCGTTTCTTTCGACAGGGCATAGGAAACCCGGAAATAGGGCGACAGGCCGAATTCCACGCCCGGCACCACGACGATGTTGTGCTTCTCGAGCAGGAAATTGCAGAAATCCGTGTCGGTTTTTATCTCCTTGCCGTCAGGCGTTTTCTTGCCGATGACGCCTTCGCAGGAGCAGAACACATAGAAAGCCCCTTCCGGCGCCGTGCAGGAAAGACCGGTTGCCTTGTTCAGCATGCCGACCACGAGATCGCGGCGCTCCTGGAATTTGTCGCGCCAGTCGTTGAGGAAAGTCTGGTCGCCGTTCAGCGCGGCCGTGGCCGCCGCCTGGCTGATCGAGCTGGGGTTCGAGGTGCTCTGGCCCTGCACCTTGCTCATCTCCTTGATGAGCTCGACGGGACCTGCCGCATAGCCGATGCGCCAGCCGGTCATCGAATAGGCTTTCGACACGCCGTTCACGGTCAGCGTGCGCTCATAAAGCTCCGGCACGACTTCCGCGATGGTCGAGAACTTGAACTTGTCGTAGACGAGATGTTCGTAAATGTCGTCCGTCATGACCCAGACATGCGGGTGTTTCTTCAGCACCTCGCCCAGCGCTTTCAGCTCGGCGGTCGTATAGGCCGAACCCGTGGGATTGCTGGGGGAGTTGATGATGACCCATTTGGTATTCGGCGTAATCGCCTTCTCGAGGTCCTGCGGCGACATCTTGAAGCCGCTCTCGGGCGTGGTCTGGACGATGACCGGCTTGCCCTCGCAGAGCTGCACCATTTCGGGATACGACAGCCAGTAGGGCGCGGAGATAATCACCTCGTCGCCGGGGTTCAGCGTCGCCATGAAGGCGTTATAGAGCACCTGCTTGCCGCCGGTGCCGACGATAACCTGTTCAGGCGTATAGTCGAGGTTGTTCTCGCGCTTGAACTTGGCGGCCACGGCCTTGCGCAGCTCGGGCGTGCCGGGAACGGGCGTATACTTGGTCTTGCCCTCGTCCATCGCCTTCTTGGCGGCGTCGCAGATATGCTTGGGCGTGTCGAAATCCGGCTCGCCAACGGCAAGGCCGATAACGTCCTTGCCCTCGGCTTTCAGCTGGGCGGCCTTTGCCGCCAGCGCCAGGGTTGCCGACGGCTTGATTTTCTCCAGCCGCTTTGCGATGAAGTCTTTTTTCATGTCGTCCTCTATTTTTTACTTTTGTGCGATCTTGAGCGGCGCCGCAATGTCGATGCCGTTGCTTTCGAACCAGTCCTGCAAGGGGGCAAGCGACGGGTCGTTCAGCGCGTTCATGAACAGCTTGTGAACATGCGGGATAAACTGCAGGTAACGCTCTTTCTTGTCGCGCACGAAGAGGCGCACGAAAATGCCCAGCACCTTGGCATGGCGCTGCGCGGCCAGCACACGGTAGGCATAGTCGAAGCCCTTGCGGTCCACCGCGCCGCCCATGGCGGCCATGTAGCGGTCGTACAGGTGCTTCTGCAGCTCCTTCGGCACATCGCGGCGCGCGTCTTCGAGCAGCGACATAAGGTCATAGCTGAACTGGCCGATAACGGCGTCCTGGAAGTCCAGCAACCCGCAACGGCCGATGCCCTCGCCCCTCGTCAGCATCAGGTTGTCGACGTGGTAGTCGCGCAGCACCATCGTTTCCTGGTCCTTCGGGAATTTGGCGAAAAGCCCCTTCCAGACGTCGCGATAGGAATCTTTCATCGCTTCCGTCGGCGTCTTGCCGGTCAGCGCGGGGTAATACCAGTCCGGCAGCAGCATCGCCTCGTCGACGAGCAGCTTGTCGTCATACTTGGGCAGCGCGATATCGCCGCGCTTCGGGTGCTTATGCAGATGCGTCAGCACATCCACCGCCATCTCATAGAGCGGTTTCTGCTCCACGTTGCGGTTCAGCAGGCGCGTATAGGTATCATCGCCGAAATCCTCGATGACCAGCAACCCGTTTGGAATGTCTTTCGCGTAAATCTCGGGCGAATGCAGCCCCAGCGCGCGCATGTGATCGGCAATCTTGATGAACGGCTCGACCATCACGAATGGCGGCACCGGCGGACGGTCGGGCGGATCCTGCATCAGCAGCATGGGTTTCGCTGCGCCCGCCAGGCGATAATAACGGCGGAACGAGGCATCCGCCGGCAGCGCTTCCAGCGTGATGTTTTTCCAGCCGAGGGAAGCGATAAAATCCTCGCGGAGCTGGCGGCGGTGGTCGGCAATGTCGGTGGGCATGGTTTGTTTCTGCGGCTGCATATTGTTTCACCTTATATATAAATTGATTTCTTCATAACATTTTTAAGATACGCAAGACAGAGTAAAACCCCGTGGTTTCAGCCTCTTCCCCGCATTCTTGACCCGTTAATCCTTTTGCCATAAAATATAAGTATGGGGATAACTTCTCTCCTGCTGCGATGCAGCATCCGGGGGAACTAAAATGTCAAAAGATATCAGCAATTTGGAACTGCCGCTGCAGAAGGTCATCGACCTCGGTGAGATCGACCGCTGGCTGCGCGAAATCCTGCCCATGATGCCGCGCCATCAAACCGAGGGCTCAACCCCCGAACGGGAAATGCGTATGACCGGATATGAAGTCACCCATCACGACTTCAACACGCATACGATGGCCTATGGCGCGGGCACGCTCATCGAGAGCGCGGACATCGAGAAGATGGTCGGCTTCCGAAGGCTCATCACCGCCTGCTCCCAGGCGAACATGCGCGTCGACGTCTCCATGCTCGGCCACGGCGCCATCGAAGTCGCCTTCAATCCCGACGAAACCTTCTCCCGCAGCCGCATCTTCGGCGCCAGCTACGCGAATGTGCTGCCCGTGATGTTCGGGCTGAAGAACGGCGCGAAGAAATAAAAACAGGCCCGTCACGAAAGCGGCGTAAGCATACCCTTGTCTGTCATCCCGGCGCCATGCATTGCATGCGGTGCATGACAGCCGGGATCTCGCAGGCCATCGGCCTGCTATTTATAAGGCGCGCTTTCGCGCGCGAGATGCCAGCTTTCGCTGGCATGACAGGCTTGTGAATATCTTCAAAAACGCCGTCTTTTACGGCTTTTTCCGCTACCCGCTGCGTCATGCTTCAACCTAATCAAATGCATTTTATTGCGACGCAATAACAACTAAGTTGCGCGTTTCGTGCTTGACGCATTCGGCGAAATTTTCTTTCAGCAAGGGCATCATGATGATTTTTCTTGCATTTTGTTATGCGAATCGCTTAATAATATGGACATCGTACGTGCCAATGGCCCGCGGCCCCCGTCCAATGGGGGCGCCCTTTAAGGAAGTCTCCTGACAGGCAGGTTAAGTAACGGCGAACCTTTTTGTGATTAACGTCTGGATGCGGAAACATTCAGACATTACTGCGAAGAGTTTTGCTCTTGTTGAACCGCTCGTTAAAGGAGACACGTAAGTGTCTTTCCTGCTGCCAGCTTACTTGTCAACATACCTCTTCGCCACCAATGCGGCTTTTGCCGCCTAGGAGGTTCTATGTTTGATAACTTGAAACCCGCGCTCGACGCCGCGTTCGAAAGAATATCGAAAGAATTCAACGAGGAAGGCGTCACGGTTTTGATGCCGACCTATTCGCCCACACAGGGGCGCCTGCTGTCCGAATTCAACAAAGTCGGCGGGAAGGCTTATATTGCCGGCGGCAAAAAAGATGCGCCGTCCTTCAAGAACGTGACCCAGTACGGGCTCGATTTCGACACGACGCCTTACATCAACCAGTTCCCGGCAGGCATGTCGGAGAAGATCACCGGCGTCATCCCGGATGAACTCCTCCAGGACAAGAAAGTGGCGGTTTTCGCCTTCATCACGCCGCCTGCGTCCTGGGCGAAGCATATCGCCGACCGCGGCCTGAACACCGAGGTTGTGGCCTCCAACGAGCAAAACACCCGCCTTTTCTTCGAAAACAAGGGCAACCTGATGCACGTCCTGAAGGAAGCGGGGCTTGGCGCCTACGTCATCCCGACGGAGGTCGTGAGCGCCTATCTGTCGGATAAAGAACTGCGCGACGTCTATAACCGCGTCAAGAACACGGACGGCAAGGTCGTCGTCCAGTCCTGCGTCGAGAACTATGAACCGACCCGCTTCATCGACAGCGAGGACGAGTTCGTCCGTCGCATCAAGGGCTCCAAAGTGCCCTTCAAGGTCGTGCGCTTTATTGAAGGCAACGAAGCAAACCTGTCCTACTTCGTCGGCAACACAAGGCCCGCTGACGAAGGCCGCGGCGTGACCAAATGCAACCTGCCCGCGGGCATCGACCTCGGCGACCCGGCCAGCCTCGCCCTTATCGAGGCGCATGCGGCGAAAGCCGGCATCGACGCCTCGAACGTCTTTACCGTGACCGGCCGCGCGACCCTGAAAGTCGTGGGCGACAGCCTGCTCGCCAACGAGCCGGGCGACAGCGTCGGCAACAACATCGGCCATGTCTATGACGACAACATCAGCCGCCAGATCACCGAGATCGGCGACAAGCTGGGCAAAAAGCTCGGCCTCTGCGGCAAAGTCGGCCATGCGGGCGCGGACCTTATCATCGACCGCAACGGCAAGATCTGGATCAACGAGATCAACGACCGCCAGCAGGGCCCGACCGACCAGATGAGCGCGGATGCCGAATCCAACGGCCTGCCGGGCCTGAGCCGCATGGCCTGGTTCGCGCATTTCGCGGACTTCTCGAAGGAAGAGAACGTCAACCTTCTGGCCGCGCTGCGCGACAACGCGGATGCCGTGCACCAGAAATACATGAAAGCGCCGGGCTCCTTCTACATCAAGGCCTTTGCGACGCACGACGCGTCTTACGACGACCAGATCGCGGCGCTGAAAGACCTGCCCGCGGGCGTCTATACCGTCACGCAGCAGAAGAACGGCGGCTGGAAATGGGAGCATGCGGGCGAAAACGCGAAGCAGCGCCCGGTCGATCTGGCCTCCGGTTCCGTGACGCTGAAAATCAGCAGCGGCAGCCTCCAGAAAGGCGACCTGCCTCACTGCGGCGCCGAGCTGTTCCGCATCACCGGCACGGCCAGCGGGGCGAACGCGCCCTTCGTGATCGAAAACGGCGTGTCATGCCTGAACCCCGTGTACCGGGAGATGCTCGAACAGCTCTATAAAGACTGTTTCGGCGAAGGCTACATCGAGAAAAACCCGAATTACCGCCCGGCCGTCGAGACGGAACCGTCCAGCGGTCCCAGGGTCCAGCTTCCGCCCAAGAACGCGCACCGCCCTTAATCTCCTCTCCTCCCCCAAAGGGGAAGAGAGGATCGTCACCCCCGCCTTGCGCGGGGGTCTGTAAGGCCGGCCGTCTCATGACCATATGACGCGCAGACGCGCTTACGGATGCCCGCGCAAGGCGGGCATGACGGAAATTGTGAACATTTTATATAATGAGACCGGCTCTAAAGCCGCTTCAGCTTATCCTTCGGAATATAATGCAGCGTCTCGTCCCCAATACGATAGATATGCGTGGGGGAGCGTTTGTACATGACGCCGTCCTCTTTCGCGATTTCGGGCATTTCCGCGCCCAGGTCGGATGAAGGATGCAGCGTGAAGAGCGTGTCGCCCTTTTTGAAGGGCGCGCCCAAAGCGACGTCGTAGCGCACGTAACCCGCCTCGCGGGTCAGTATCTTCTTGTGGTCGCGGAAGTACCAGCAGTCGCCCTTGGCCGGGACCGCCGCCTTTTTGTCGATCATGCCAAGGCGCGCCAGCAGCCGCAGGATGCCCGCGAAAACCTGTTCGGTCTTCACCGCGTCATATTCGTCGTGGCTGCCGCATTCGATGCAGAGGTTGTCAATTCCTAAGGGGTCCATCAGCGCATCGAAGGATCCGGACGGTTCGCCGTCATCGAGGTAATTGTATTTCAGCCCCACTTCCTTCACGAGCGGCAGGTATTTCTCCTGCGTAAAGATGACATAGGGCAGGCTGTCGCGCGCGGTGTGGAGGTCGAGGCCGAGGTCGCAGCCTTTCGTAATGCCGGAGAGCGCATGGGCGATGCGCTGGTGCAAGCTTCCGTCCGGTTTGCCGGGGAAATGCGTGTTGGGATCCTTGCCGTCGTAGAGGTCGAACTTGCCGAACGTATAAAAGTAAGCCCGCTGCTCCCAGGCCGCCGGGTTCGCGCAGGGCACGAAGGTGACCTCGCCGGCCTTTAAATTATCCTTCAGGAACAAGAACAGCTTGTGCTGCACCCAGTACGTGATTTCCCCGCCGTGCATGCCGCTCTGGATATAAACCCGCTTCCCCTTCCCTGCGGCCAGCGTATAGGTCGCGATATCGATCGGGTTTCCGGCGATAGTCTGGCCGATGTTGATGCGGTTTTTGGCGGTCTTGATGGGCATCTTCCGTTCTCCTGCTGAAAGTTTACCCGTTTTCAGCCTCAACTTTCCAGAGAAAGATTAGGGGATGCTACCGCGGCCCGCTGCTGGCCGTCTCGGCCGGCTGGTTCTCGATGAGGCCATAGCAGACCAGCCGCACCTTCTGCGGCAGGTAGCTGACGTTGAAGCCGATGGGGCGGCCGGTGCGGTCGGTGTAATACCCGCCCTTTTTGGCCGGGCTCTGGTTGATGCGGTCCAGCACTTTTTCCAGGCTGAGCGTGGGCACGCTGGCGCGGATGATCTTGTCGAGCGCGACGCCGTTCGCCGTCTTCATGAAGGAGGACAGGAGCCCCACGGAGGGCTGCGCCACGCGCACCACGTTTGTCCAGTAGGCGGCCTTCTGCTCCGCCGTGGTGAAATCGCCCCCGTGCTTCGCAAGCCTGTCGAGCGCAGCCGCGCTGAAAGGCGCATCCGCCGCAACCGGCGTCGTCGTGTCGAACAAATCCCGCGCGGCGACCTGGGCGACCAGCCGCGCATAGGCCTTGTTCCAGGCCGCATTGAACGCATCCCGCATGCGCCCGGCGTCGATGGGCGCGGGATTGGGATAACGCCCGTCCTGGAGGAACGCGTCGTCCTTGCTCCTTTCCATGAACGTCAGCTCGCGCGCGTCGATAAAGGGGCCGCGGCTGTTGGGGTCCATATTCTCGACGCCCGCCCAGGTGAAGAGTATCTCCCTCACCTCTTTGCGGACGGAGTCATCGGCCCGGAAGATATCGTTAAACCGCCGCTGGCTCAGGTGCTGGACGGTGT
>SCTB01000179.1 GCA_004297545.1 Alphaproteobacteria bacterium | reverse complement strand
CATCACGGCTATGACGTGCGGAGCGAAAAGAAACACCACGCCGACGGCGGCTTCGTTCACAAGCTGTCTGCCTGGCTCGAAATGGCGTCGAAGGAAAAAGTTTTTGACCGTATCGCGCTGGTGGCTTCCCCCCACATGCTGGGCGAGCTGCGGGCCGTGACGAGCAAGAATATCCAGGGCCGCATCGCGGCAGAGGTCAACAAGGACCTGCTGAAACTGCCTGAAAAAGAAATTGAAGACCGCCTGTCGGAAATTGTGTGTCCCTGATTCAACTTTAAATGGCTGAAGCACGCCCTCTCCTCCCGGCGCCCCACCTTCGGTGAAGGCGCGCCATTGTGTAACCGGGATGACAGTTTGGGGAACAGAGAAACCGGTTGACACGCCGCAAGCGACGTATTATGTAATACCCATGTCCGACCCGCTCAACATCTATGGCGACCAGTTCAAGCCCACCGACGACGGGCATGGCGTCGATATCGCCAGCCAGCGGCAGGATGAGCTGGATATTCATTCCCTTGAGGACGTTCGCGCGCGCGTCACAGCTAAAGGTTCGGCGCTTGCGGTCGATCTCGGCGGCGGGTTCGGCGCGCATGCCCTCCGCATGGCGGCGGCCGGCGCGGACGTCACGATGATCGACCTCGCCGACATGGCTTCGGCGAATTTCAAAAAGGCGGAAGCGGAAGGAAAAGTCGCGGCAGGAAAGTTGCGCTTTGTGCAAAAAGATTTCTGCGACATCGCCGCGTCCGATGTGCCGGAGAATTTCGACGTGCTCTATTCGCAGCGCGCCATCCACTATGTTCCCTACGACACGGCGAAGTCGGCGCTGACGCTGATGTTCAACCGCATGGCGAAGGGCGGCACGGCCTTTATCTCCGCCGCCGGATGGGACACCGAATACGGCAAGACCTATCCCGACCGCGACAAGCCGCTGGAACAGAGATTTAACTTCGTGACGCACGATATGCAGGAAAAGCACGGCATCACCCACAAAATCGCGACGTATAAAGAAGAAGACATGGCCCGCCTGCTCACCGAAGCAGGCTTCGCCGATATCAAAGTCACCCGCTCCGCCTTCGGCAACATCAAGGCGACAGCGCGGAAACTGTAATCCATCTTTTGCAGAAAGTCAGGATTTCTCCGCCTGCACAGGCCGGGCGGCAGCGGTAGCGGGCGCGCGCTCCATGATTTTCTGGAGCTTTTCGGTCACTTTCATGTTCCAGACCGAGAAAGGATCGAATTTCGGCGCGACGCCCTCTTCCATGCGCGCGAGCTCGCGCTGGGGGCGCGCCGTATGCGCGGCAGGCAGGCTGCGGGCGAGCCGGTTGTCGATGAGGCGCTGGAACACCAGCCATTCCTTGTCCGTCGCGCCGAAATTGTGCATCAGCGCGCGGGTGCGCACGACGCGGGCGGACAGCCGGTCCGTTTCCTGCGGCCGGCGCGGGCGGTCGTATTCGGCGGCGCAGGTTTCCCAGCTGCGGTTCTGGCGCGCGGGGTCGGAAAAATCGTTGACGTATTTGATGTCCCCGTCCGTACTGAGGATAATGATGCGATGCGCGGGGATGCGCTCGCCGCGTCCCGGCGCCTTCAGGGCGTGGTCCTTCAGCCCCTCCTCGATGCGCGACAGCGTGAACAGGATGCTGCTTTGCGCCCTGGCGTCGTCATAGGTATGCTCAATCTCGCGCACGAAGGAAAGCCGCGCGGCGGCGGCGTCGGTCAGAGCAAGGCGCTCCTTGTCGCCGCGCATTTCCCAGTGGCGGTGGTGGCGGCCCAGTTCCTCGTCGCCGGCCTGCCCCACGAGAACGATAATAATGACGTCGCGGCCGGCCGCCGCCGACTGCATCGCCTCGGGAATGCAGGTGATGGGCAGCTGCAGCGTTCCCTCGCGCACGAAGCTGCGGCGGCGCGCCAGCGCCTCGTTCTGGATATCGACAGCCAGGAGGTCGCAGAAGTCGCGCGTCAGGTCGCGCGCCATTCCGGAGCCGTATTCGTTCATGTACTCGGGATAGCGCGGGTGGAAATTGCGCAGGTCGTTCGCGTCGATGACGCCGTCCACGATGAGGCGCAGCACCATGTCGACCATGGTGGTCTTGCCGAGGCCCGACAGACCGCCCGTGAAAACGGCGCGCTCCGGATTGCGCGACGGCCCCTCGCCCAGAACCGCCCTGACGCAGACATCGCGCAGCGCCGAATATTTTTTGCGCGTCAGCCCGCTGACGAGATCGGGAATGAAACTGGGGGCGTCGCCGCTTTGGTCTTTGTGATTGCCGTCGTTCATTATAAATACCTTTGAAATATGCTTAACGGTATTCTACGACGCCGCCGGTTAAGGGGGGTTTAACAGAGATAAAACGGTTTAATTTCAAGGCGATGTAAAGCGACGTTTCCGCTTTGGCCAGAGCTTCACCTTTTCCTCGTCCAGGCGCTGGCCGAACAGCCATTCCCACATGGTGGTGCTGTAGACGCGCAGATCGTCACAGTTATGTTCCAGCCCCGGCACATGGATGTAGGAGATTTTGCCGCCGTACCGCTGGATGTAAAAGGCGACGTCGCGGCTGTACTTGGGGTCGACGGCCTTGTCCTTTTCGCCGTGCTGCACGAACATCGGCACGTCGAGCAGGGAGGTCGACTGCTTGATGGCCCAGCCGCCGTTGATGGGCACGATGCCCGCGAAAAATTCCTTGTACTTCAGCGCCGCGCCATAGGCGCCGAAGCCCCCTTCCGCGCAGCCGACCAGGTAAATGCGCCTGTAGTCGATCGGATATTCCTCGATAAGCTGGGGCAGCATCGCCACCACGTCGGGCAGGCCCTTGGGCAGCGCGGTCATATAGCTCATGGAGGGATCGTCGGGGAATTCGTCGGGGAAGTCCCATATCTTGTAGATGGGCAGCACCGGCACGGCGATAAAGGCGGGGAAGTCGTTGCGGTATTCCTTCTTCAGGAGGATATGGGCGGCCGGCGCATTGCCTGCCCTGTCATGGAGAACAATGACAAGCGGA
>SCTB01000178.1 GCA_004297545.1 Alphaproteobacteria bacterium | reverse complement strand
CAGCGTCTTCGTTGACGGCTGCGCGAAGGCCAACAATATCCCGCACGACATGGCGAGCAGCATCTTCGACCAGATCGCGAAATTCGCCGACTACGGCTTCAACAAGGCCCATTCGGCCGTCTACGCCCATATCGCCTTCCAGACCGCATACCTGAAAGCGCATTACCCCGTCGAGTTCATGGCGGCCACCATGACGCAGGACATGAGCGTGACCGACAAGCTTGCCGTGACGCGGCAGGAACTCAACAAGATGAAAATCGTGTTGTTGCCGCCCGACGTCAACAAGTCGCTGCCGCGCTTTTCGGTCGAACAGCTGCCCGACGGCAAAAAGGCGATACGCTACGCGCTCGCCGCCCTGAAAGGGGTGGGCGAGGAGGCCATGAAACGCGTCGTGGCCGAACGCAGCGAGCACGGGCCTTTCAAGGACCTCTACGATTTCGCGCGGCGTCTCGACACCAAGGTCATCAACAAGCGCCAGATGGAATCCCTTGCCGCATCGGGCGCTTTCGACGCCTTCAATCCCAACCGCGCCGAAATGCTGGCCTCGGTTGAAATCCTGATGCGCTATGCCGTCGCCCATGCCGACGAAAAGGCAAGCGGGCAGGTCAGCCTCTTCGGCGGCGGCGCCAATGCGCTGCCCGAACCGCCGCTCGCCAAAGCCGACAAGTGGGAGCCGCTGGAGCGCCTGCGCCATGAATTCGAGGCGGTCGGCTTTTATCTCTCCGCCCATCCGCTCGACAATATGACCTCGCAGCTGGAGCGCCTGCGCGTGGTGCCCTCGACGCGCGTGCAGGAAGCACTGCAGGGCAGCCCCACGAACCGGCTGCGCATGGCCGGAATCGTCGTGCGCAAGCAGGAACGCACCTCGCAAAAGGGCAATCGCTTCGCCTTCGTTTCCGTCTCCGACCCCTATGGCGTCTTCGAGATGATGGTATTCTCGGAACTGCTGAACGCCAGCCGCGAACTGCTGGAGGCCGGGACGCCTATCCTGCTCTCCGTTGATGTCGACAAGAAGGCCGACTCTGACGAACTGCGCTATCTTGCCCAGAGCATCGAGCCGCTGACCGCCGCCGTGCAGGGCGTCACGCGCCAGGTGAATGTCACCGTCGACCAGGCGGCGGCGCTCGTGAAAATAAAATCCGTCCTCGACCAGTCGGGTCCGGGCCGCGTGAAAGTCCAGCTTATCCTCGACGCCGGCAAAGGCCGCGAGGCCACGCTCGAAATCCCCGGCGGCTGGAACGTCACCGAAGGCACGCCAAGGGCGCTGCGCGCGGTGGCGGGCGTGAGGGATGTACGGGAAGTTTGATGGTTATTTCCTCTCCTTTGGGAGAGGAAGGGGCCCGCGCCGAAGGCGTGGGAAGGTGAGGGTACTTCGTGAAGTAATTGGCAGCGCTAAATTTCGAACCACGAATGGACGCGAATGTTCATGAGTCGGCGGAATGGCAAATGTCTCTTCCGGAAAATGCACCGGTTTTTGGTTACAAAATCTAATTATGCTCAAAAGATACCAGCCACACTGACGTGCCGCGAGCGGTGTTTTTTCGGCACTAGGCGGGTATGATGGCAACGTGGATTAAAGGACATGGTCATAAGGAGTTGTTAGCCCGTGGAGAGTCAGAAAAATAATGCACCAAAACGGCCGATTCTGGTCAGGCTGAGCTTGTGGGGCGTAAAATCGCGGCGAATGGCTTTGACATTCCTATGGATGTGCGTTGTTTGTGGCGTGACGTCAGCTCTTCTTGGGTTCTGGTTATTAGCCTTATATTTAATTTTTGTTGCAGCGCCAATGTATTGGTATTCGCTCAGATGGGTTGATAAGAACGACACGTGGCCGTTGACCCCGCAGTCCAAGACCTCAATGGTTATCCTGTGGGTTTTTACAGGCGCTTTTCTGATGCTGCTTGTAACCAGAGAACTCTTTATCGGATACTACAATATTCCTCAAAATGGCATGTATCCAGGCTTGCCGCCGAACAGCAAAATTTTTACGGCCAAACGCGCATATTCGAACCCAGCAGACGTTAAGCGGGGAGATATCATTACCTTCCTCCGCGAAAAAGGCGGCCGCTCATATGTTTATATCTGGCGAGTTATCGCCCTTCCCGGCGAGAAGGTAGAGACCTCTGGCGAGGCGCTTGCAATCAATGGTCAAGCAGCTCAACGGGAACTCGTCGGCGAAGCTGGCGGCGAAAAAATATTTCGTGAGAGAATTGGCGATGTGTCATATGAGGTGGCCTTCAATCAGACACCGAGCAACCGCCCACCAGATGTTGCGATTACGGTGCCAGTTGGTGAGTTCTTTGTTATGGGCGACAACCGGTTTGACGCACTTGACAGCCGATCCTTTGGCACAGTTCCATTCAGCGCGATTATTGGAAGGAAGATTTGATGAAAGGGCCTTCGTAGTTCAAACTTCCGGCCAACCGTTCCGCTGCACGGAGTACCCTCACCATCCCATCGCACGCATGTTTCGCATGCGCATATAAAGCGATGGGCTCCTTCCTCTCCCAAAGGAGAGGAGAATGCTACGGTCTCAGCTTCAGCCCCGCCTTTTCCCTCTTCCGCTTCAACTCATCCAGTTGCTCCTGCCTGCACTCCGCCAGTACAATGGGGTGCTCCCGGAACGGCGGCGATTTGATGTAGTCGTCATCCAGCTTCTCGCGATACTTCGGATCTTTATCGTCGACGCGCGGATACTTTGCGTCGTTTTCCGCCTCGATCTGCGTCATCTGCAGAAAGGCCTCGCGCTCCGTCAGGTCCTTTGTGATGGGGCCGGAGCGGCGGTTGGCAGTCGTGACGCCATGCGCATATTCCCGGATGTAACAGCCGGGACGCTCCCAGCAGGGGGCGATGACCCAGAAGAACAGTTTCTGTTCCCCGTTCTCTTCACGGAGCCACGCGGCGCTGCGGTAGAGGACCCAGCCGCTCATGGCTTTTTCAGCTTGAAAGAGGGGGAGGTGGGGCGGCGTTTTTTTAGCCTCTCATAGGTGGAATCCGCGACTGTGGCGTCGAACGCATCGGTAAAAAGCTTTGCTTCGCGGTATTCCGGCCCCAGGGCATCGTCTTTGTCGACGACGCGTTTTCTGGTGGCGGCTTCTTTCTGTTCCAGCTCATCCAGCTTCTTCAGGCCTTCGTTGAGCGCCAGCCCGTCTTCAATCCGGCTTGTGGTGCCGCAATCGACGCCTTTCTCGTATTCCTTGATCTGGAATCCGGGCTTGCCGTAGGCGGGGGACATGATCCAGAAACGGAACAGATAGCCGCCGCGCCGGCCGGTATGGAAGGCGGAAGTGCGGAATGTCTGCTCTTTTTCGCTCATGTCGCGGTCCCTGTCATTGAAAGCCTAAGAAGAATAAATGCTTTTCATAAGCCGGTCAAATCATATTTAACATATTGAAAAATCAACATGAATCCAAAGGGGGCGCGGGGAGGAAGACCGGGCGGGCCCGTTTAGCCGAGGTTTCCCTTGCAAAAGCCTTGAAATACCTTTAAAAACCCCATCTATTACAGGCGTCCGAATGGTTCGGGCGCTTGAACTAAAAATCACATGCGGATCTTTGAGGTTGCTTGCAACCGCTTCGGTGTCCCTGAAAAGGGGACTTGTATCCGCAGAGGCATAACCGGAAAAGGAACTCCTCTAATGACAATGCCCTCTTTTACCATGCGCCAGCTTCTGGAAGCCGGCGTTCACTTCGGCCACCACACCCGCCGCTGGAACCCCAAGATGAAGCCGTATATCTACGGCGATCGTAACAACGTCCACATCATCAACCTCGAACTCACCGTGCCGATGCTGCACCACGCGCTGAAAAGCGTGCGCGACATCGTCGCCAACCGCGGCCGCGTCCTGTTCGTCGGCACCAAGCGCCAGGCTTCCGAGAAAATCGCGGAAACCGCGAAGCGCTGCGGCCAGTACTACGTGAATTACCGCTGGCTGGGCGGCATGCTCACCAACTGGAACACGATTTCGCAATCCATCAAGCGCCTGCGCCAGGTCGATGAAATGCTCGCGAACGACGAAGTGAAGCACGGCCTGACCAAGAAAGAACAGCTCAACCTCGCGCGCGAGAAAAGCAAGCTTGAAAAGGCCCTCGGCGGCATCAAGGACATGGGCGGCCTGCCTGACGCGATGATCGTCATCGACGTCATGAAGGAAGCCAACGCGATCCTGGAAGCCAAGCGCCTTGGCATCCCGGTTTTCGGCATCGTCGACACCAACTGCGATCCGGATAACGTCGATTTCGTCATTCCGGGCAACGACGACGCGACCCGCGCCATCAACCTGTACTGCGATCTTTTCGCCGAAGCCGTCCTTGACGGTCTGCAGGCGGAAGTCACCGCTTCGGGCGCCGATACCGGCGCTGCGGAAAAGCCGGTGGCTGAAAACCTTGCCGGCCTTGCCGGAGAGGTCAAGGCCGTCGCCGCGGGGTAACACATTACTTCCGTCATGCCCGCCTTGCGCGGACATCCGGAGGCTGTCTGGCCGTCATATGAATCATGTGACGCGCAGACGCGCTCCAGACCCCCGCGCAAGGCGGGGGTGACGCAACATGGAAAAGGGGAATACAATGACTGAGATCACTGCGAAAATGGTTGGCGAACTGCGCGAGAAAAGCGGCGCCGGCATGCTGGATTGCAAGAAAGCCCTCGTCGAAACCAAGGGCGACCAGGAAGCCGCCATGGACCTCCTGCGCAAGAAGGGCCTCGCGTCGGCCGCCAAGAAATCGAGCCGTGCGGCGTCTCAGGGCCTCGTCAGCGTGGCGTCGTCCGGCGCCTTCGCCGTGGTGCTGGAACTGAACGCGGAAACGGATTTCGTTTCGCGCAACGAACAGTTCCAGAAGTTCCTGAACGACATCACCGATCTCGCCATGAAAAACAAGATCGACACTGTCGAGAAGCTGAAAGCCGCCTCGCTGGGCGCAAAAACGGTCGAAGCGACGCTGACCGACCTGATCGCGACCATCGGCGAAAACATGAATCTGCGCCGCCTGCAGGCGCTGTCCGTGAAGGACGGCGTCGTGGCGACCTATGTGCACAACGCGCTGCTGCCCAACCGCGGCAAGATCGGCGTACTGGTCGCGCTGGAATCCACGGGCGACAAGGAAAAACTGAATGCGCTCGGACGTCAGCTCGCGATGCATGTCGCCGCTGCGCGCCCTGAATCGCTTGACGTCGCTGGTCTCGACAAGGATCTCGTGGCGCGCGAGCGCTCGGTCTATGCCGACAAGGCAGCCAAGAGCGGCAAGCCGCCGGAAATCGTCGAAAAGATGATCGAGGGCTCCCTGCGCAAGTTCTATGAACAGGCTGTGCTGCTCGACCAGACATTCGTGATTGACGGCCAGACGAAAATTTCCGCCGTGCTTCAGAACGCGGCAAAAGACGTCGGTGCGCCGGTCAAGCTTGCCGCCTACGTTCGCTACGAACTGGGCGAAGGCGTCGAGAAGAAAGCCGACGACTTCGCGGCCGAAGTCGCGAAGATGGCGCACGGGTGATAATGATACCGTCATGCCCGCCTTGTGCGGGCATCCGGAAAGCGCGTCTGCGCGTCATATGAGTCATGAGACGCGTGGACACGCTTCCAGACCCCCGCACAAGGCGGGGGTGACGCAACAGGGGAAATGAGTTCGGGGGTCTAATACATGTCCAAACCACCACGGTTCAAGCGCGTCCTTCTCAAGATTTCCGGCGAAGCGTTGATGGGGGAGGGTGAATACGGTCTTGAACTCGCCATGGTCAACCGCATCGCGCAGGACGTCAAGGATGTCGTGAAGCTGGGCGTGCAGGTCTGCCTTGTCGTGGGCGGCGGCAATATCTTCCGGGGCGTTTCCGGCGCTTCCGTCGGCATGGACCGCGCCTCCGCCGACTACATGGGCATGCTGGCCACCGTCATCAATTCGCTCGCCATGCAGAATGCGCTCGAACAAATCGGCGTCGATACGCGCGTGCAGTCCGCCATACCGATGGCTTCCGTCTGCGAACCCTATATCCGCCGCAAGGCGATCCGCCACATCGAAAAAGGCCGCGTCGTTATCTTCGGCGCGGGCACCGGCAACCCGTTTTTCACGACCGACACGGCGGCCGCGCTGCGCGCTTCTGAAATGGGCTGCGACGTGCTGCTCAAGGGCACCAAGGTCGACGGCGTCTATACCGCCGACCCCGCCAAAGTTCCCGGCGCCAAGAAAATCGACCAGCTGACATACCTCGAAGTGCTGGCGAAGGATCTGGGCGTCATGGATGCCGCCGCCATCTCGCTGGCGCGCGAAAGCAACATTCCCGTCATCGTATTTTCCATCAAGCGCCCCGGCGCCTTTGCAGAACTGATGCAGGGCCGCGGCGAATGCACCATTGTGACTGAAAAGGAGGTCGCGTAATGCCTGACAGTATCAACCTGAATGACCTGGAGCGCCGCATGCACGGCGCGCATGACAATCTTTCCAAGGAACTTGCCGGCCTGCGCACGGGCCGCGCCTCCGCAAGCCTGCTCGACAGCGTGCAGGTGGAAGTCTACGGTACGAAAATGCCGCTCAACCAATGCGCCAGCGTCGCCGTTCCCGAAGCGCGCCTTCTGACGGTGCAGGTCTGGGACGCCAACAACGCGAAGGCCGTTGAAAAGGCCATTGGCTCGGCCGGCCTTGGCCTCAACCCGCAGCCCTCGGGCTCGCTGATCCGCGTCCCGCTGCCGGGCCTGACCGAAGAGCGCCGCGTGGAGCTGGCGAAGATCGCCGCAAAATACGCCGAGCAGGCGCGCATCTCCGTCCGCAACATCCGCCGCGAAGGCATGGATATGGCGAAGAAAAGCAAGCTTTCCGAAGACGAGCAGAAGAAGAACGAGGAAAAAATCCAGAAAATGACCGATACCTGGATCAAGAAGATCGACGAAAGCCTCGCGCACAAGGAAACGGAGATCAAGCAGGTTTAACAATTGGGTCGTCCCCGCGCAGGCGGGGACCCGGCCGCGCGAAGCGCATATATAAATGCTGCCTTTCGGCAGCAGCCAGACCCCCGCCTGAAGCGGGGGTGACGTTGTAAAGGGACAGATTTCGTTAATGACCTCTGCCAATCACACGCCGCTCGAAATCCCCAAGCACGTCGCCATCATCATGGACGGCAACGGCCGCTGGGCGACGGCGCGGGGCCTGACCCGCAGCGAGGGGCACCGCAAAGGCGCGGAGGCCGCGCAGCGCGCGGTCGAGGCGGCCCGCGACATCGGCATTCCCTATGTCACGCTGTTCAGCTTTTCCTCCGAGAACTGGAACCGCCCGGCTTCCGAGATCGAAGACCTCATGAATCTGCTGCGGTATTACCTGAAGAAGGAAACCGCCGAGATGCAGAAGAGCGGTGCCCGGCTGATGGTCATCGGCGACCGGACGCGGCTGCCGGACGATATCGTCAGGCAGATCGAACATGCGGAGGACACCACGAAGGACAACAAGCAGATCACCGTCGTCATTGCGCTGTCTTACGGCGGGCGGCAGGATATCGTTTTCGCGGCGCGGGAACTCGCGCGCCTCGCCAAGGCGGACAAGGTGGATATCGAGAAAATCGACGAAGACATCTTCTCCCGCTATCTCATGACGCGCGGCATCCCGGACCCGGACCTCATGATCCGCACCAGCGGCGAGTCGCGCATCAGCAATTTCCTGATGTGGCAGCTGGCCTATGCGGAGCTGTTTTTCACCAATACGCTCTGGCCCGATTTCGGCAGGGCCGATATGGACGAGGCCGTGGCTTTCTTCAACGGGCGCGACCGGCGTTATGGCGGGTTGTCGCGCAAGGCCGTATCGTCATGACAGGCGTAAAAATAGATTCTTCGCTGAAGACCCGAGTCAAATCCGCTCTCGTTTTCGTGCCCGTCGTGCTTGCCGTTCTCTATCTGGGCGGCTGGGTTTTTACGGTGATGATGGCGGCGGGCGCCGCTGTTGCGGCTTTTGAATGGGGGCGCATGGTCATGATCGGCCACCGCCCGCCGCGGCTGCTGACGCGCGTCGTCGCCGCCACGACCGGCATTGCGACGCTGGCTTCCGCTCTTTTTACGGACAACGCGGGTTTCGTCAAAAGCCCCATCCTGTCATTCGGGTTCCTGCTGGCTTTGAGCCTGCTGGTCTGCACCTATAACTATGCGCGCAAGGGGCCGTCGTTCACGCAGATGCTGCTGGGTATGCTGTACGTCGGCTTTTCGATGTCGGTGATGATCTGGCTGCGCAATGGCTCCCCCGACGGGCTTTACGACATGCTGACGGTTCTGTTCGTCGTCTGGGCCAGCGATACCTCGGCCTATTTCGCCGGCAAGGCGATCGGCGGGCCGAAGCTTGCGCCGAAAATCAGCCCCAAGAAAACCTGGGCCGGCTTCGTCGGGTCCAGCGTGGGCTCTGCCATTGTGGCGGCGCTGCTGGCCTGTCCGCATGTGGTGGAGCATTTCCATGTCCATACGGCGGGGAACCTGGGGCCCGTCGGTTATGGCGTCATGGGTTTCGCGCTGGGCGCCTTCGGGCAGGTTGGCGACCTGTTCAAATCCATTTTCAAGCGGCACTACGGCATCAAGGACATGGGCACGCTCATTCCCGGGCATGGCGGGTTGTTCGACCGCATCGACGCCCTTTTGCTGGTCGCGCTTGTCTTCGGCATGGCCGTCATGGTGGTGGGCCGCTAGAAACATGCATCAGGCATCTCCCAGACTGGCGGCTGAGAAGCTGCCCAAAACAGTCACTATCCTTGGCTCGACCGGTTCCGTGGGCAAAAGCACCATTGACCTTATTCGCGGCCACCGCGAGAAATTCCAGGTGCGGGCGCTGACCGCGAACAAAAATGTTTCCCTGCTGGCGACCCAGGCGAAAGACCTGAAAGCCGAACTCGCCGTTATCGCAGATGAATCGCTGCATGCGGAATTGAAATCGGCCCTGTCCGGAACCGGAATCGGCACGGCGGCCGGTCATCAGGCAGTCATTGACGCGGCCAGCATGCAAGCCGACTGGATCATGGCCGCCATCGTAGGCGCGGCGGGGGTGGAATCGACCCTGAAGGCCATCCAGCAGGGCCGGACCGTAGCCCTTGCGAACAAGGAATCGCTGGTCTGCGCCGGGCCCTTCATGATGGAGGCGGTGCGCAAGTCGGGTGCAACGCTGCTACCCGTCGACAGTGAGCATAATGCAGTGTTCCAGGTGCTCGACACAGCGCAGAGAAGCGCTATCCGACGCATCATCCTGACCGCTTCGGGAGGTCCTTTCCTGCGCCGGAGCCGTGCGGAACTGGCCGGTATTACGCCGGAAGAGGCGGTACGCCACCCGACCTGGGCGATGGGTGCCAAGATTTCGGTCGACAGCGCAACAATGATGAATAAATCCTTGGAAATCATAGAAGCAGCTTATTTGTTTCATGTGAAACATGAGCAGATAGAAGTCCTTATCCATCCCCAGTCCATTGTGCATTCGATGGTTGAATATATTGACGGAAGTATCCTGTCCCAAATGGGTGCCCCGGATATGCGGACCCCGATTGCGCATACCCTGGCCTGGCCGGAACGGGTGAGGACGACCGGGGATACGCTAGATCTCAGCAAAAGCCTGAATTTGGTGTTTGAACCGATTGATATAGAAAGGTTTTACGCGATAAAACTGGCGCGGCAGGCGCTCGAGGCGGGACTCGGCTATCCGACCGCCCTGAATGCCGCCAACGAGGTGGCGGTCGAGGCTTTTCTGGCCAAAAAACTTCCCTTTTCGGCGATCGAGGCGGTTGCCGATAAGACCTTGCAAAATATCCATATCAGCGCCATATCAAGTCTCAATGACATCTTCAACCTCGACGCCGAAGCCCGCGCTCTTGCAGGCAAGGCGCTCGCGGCGTTACAATAAAAGAACAGGCGGGCAGCCTCATCACGGAGCAGGGTTTTTCAATGAATACCATGGACTTATTGCACACAATCGTCTCTAAACCCTTTGAATTCGCACGCGATTACGGCGGGCCGTTTATCGTGGTCCTCAGCCTTCTCATTTTCGTCCACGAGTGGGGCCACTATATCGTCGCCCGGATGTGCGGCGTGAAAGTCGTCAAGTTTTCGATTGGCTTCGGCAGGGAGCTTTTCGGCCGCACCGACAAGAATGGAACCCGCTGGAAATTCTGCCTTATTCCCCTCGGCGGCTATGTCCAGATGTTCGGCGACAGCGACCCCGCCAGCGCCCAGCACACCGAAGGCGTGGCGGAGGGCGACAAGGTCCGCCCGTTTACGGATGAAGAAAAGAAAATCGCCTTTTACGCCCAGCCCATCGCCAAACGTTCGGCGATCGTCTTTGCGGGCCCTGCCATCAATTACCTTTTTGCGATCATTATCCTGACCGGCCTCTACTGGGCGCAGGGGGAGCCGTATCTGCCGGCGGTTGCTGCCGATCTCCTGGAAGGCCAGCCGGCCGCTGAAGCCGGTATCCAGGTCGATGACAAAATACTCACCCTCAACGGGCATGAAATCGAGAGATTTGAAGATTTACGGGAAATCACCAACCTCAGCATGGGCCAGGAAATGGACGTTGAACTTGTCCATGTCGTCAAGGATGCCGCCTACCTGAAGTACCAGGAACAACTCCAGAAATTCAAGGCACTGCAGCAAAAGTCTGAGAAAGCAGCAAAAGAGGGCAAGTCCGGTGTGCTGACCAAGGAGCAGCTTGCCGCCGAGCTCAAGAAAGTGAAGCGGCCGGAGCTGCACTGGTCGGACAAGCCCGTTCACCTGAAAGTGACCCCGCGCAAGATCGTTGAATCTGACCGTTTCGGCTTCAAGCACGAAATGGGCCGCATCGGTATTATCGCCCCCAGAAGCGATACCGACGTCATGAAGCCGCATAATTTGTTCTCCGCCATCGGCGCATCTCTGAAAACGACCTGGAAAATTACTTCCGACACAATGCAGGCGCTGGGCCAGATGGTCATGGGCACCCGCTCGACCGACGAACTGGGCGGCATCCTGCGCATCGGGGCCTATGCCGGGGACTTCGCCCAGCAAGGCATCGTCGCCTTCATCACCTTTGCGGGCCTTCTGTCCGTGAACCTTGGCCTGATCAACATCCTTCCCATCCCGCTTCTCGATGGCGGGTATCTTGCCATGTACGCTATGGAAAAGATACGCGGCAAACCCCTGCATGAACGTGTCCAGGAATATGCATTAAGGGTTGGCTTAGTATTTTTACTTGGTATTATGTTCCTGGCGACATGGAACGACCTCGTGCAACTGAAAGTGGTCGACTATGTCCGCAATCTGATATCCGGATAGAAAAACAATAATAAAAACAAAAACTTCATCGAAGCGCACAGATTAGGAATGGGTAAAGCATTGTCAGGACTACGGTTGTTGGCCATTGCCGGCGCCGCGATTGTTTTGTCGCTGGCATGCGCAATCCCCACGGCACACGCGGAAACGATAAAGCATATCCGCATCGAAGGCGCGCAAAGGATCGAGCCCTCCACGGTCCAGTCGTATATCGACCTGCAGGCAGGCGACGCCTTCGAACAGGACAAGCTGGACCGTGCCCTTAAAAACCTGTTCGCGACCGGACTTTTCGCGGACGTTTCGCTTTACCAGGAAGGTCAGGACCTCGTTATCGTCGTCGTGGAAAACCCCATTATCAACCAGATCGCCTTTGAGGGTAACCAGAAGGTCAAGGAGGAGGATCTCAACAACGAGATCCAGCTGCGCCCCCGCAACGTCCTTACGCGCACAAAAGTCCAGGCGGACGTCGAGCGCCTGCAGGAAGTTTACCGCGTCGGCGGCTATTTTTCCGCCGATGTCCAGGCCAAGATCATCAAGCTCGACCAGAACCGCGTGAACCTCATCTACGAAATCAACGAAGGCCTGCCGACGTATATCTCGCGCATCGGCTTCGTCGGCAACAAGCATTACGATGAGAAGAAGCTGCAGAAGCTTATCCGCAGCCGCGAGGAAGCCTGGTGGCGTTTCTGGTCGTCCGACGACAAATACGACCCCGACCGCCTTGCCTTCGACCGCGAGCTGCTGCGCAGGTTCTATCTCGACCACGGTTATGCCGATTTTCGCGTCGAGAACGCGGTCGCAGAGCTGTCGCCGGACCACAAGAATTTCTATGTCACGTTTGTCCTGAACGAAGGCGAGCGCTACAGGGTCGGCAATATCGACATCAAGAGTTTCATGCCCGACGTGGACGCGAAGCTGTACCGCAAGTACGTGACGTTCTCTCCCGGCGACTGGTACAAGGCGAGCGAAATCGAAAACACGATCAACAAGCTGACCGAGGCGCTCGGCAACCGCCAGCACCCGTTCATCGACGTCAGGCCGGAGGTGCAGCGCAATCGCGAGAAGCAGAAGATCGATGCCGTCTTCAGCATTAACGAAGGCCAGAAGGTGTTCGTCGAGAATATCAATATCAGCGGCAACGTGCGCACGATAGACGAGGTGATCCGGCGCGAACTGACGCTCTCGGAAGGCGACCCGTTCAATGCGACGCGCATGAAAAAGTCCGAGCAGCGCCTGAAAGACCTCGGCTTCTTCGAAACCGTGAGCATCAAGCCCATTCAGGGCAACTCGCCCGACAAGACCAACCTCGATGTCCAGGTCGCCGAAAAATCCACCGGCGAACTTTCCCTGGGCGCGGGGTTCTCGACCTCGGACGGGCCTCTCGGCGACTTCAGCATCAAGGAGAAGAACTTCCTCGGCAAAGGCCAGGAATTCGCCTTGTCCATGACGATCGCGAAAAAGAAGAGCTCCTTCGACTTCAGCTTCACGGAGCCGTATTTCCTCAAGCGCGACTTAAGCGCGGGCATCGACATCTTCCACAGCACGACGAACTATCAGTCGGAAAGCTC
>SCTB01000177.1 GCA_004297545.1 Alphaproteobacteria bacterium | reverse complement strand
CATATTTTGGCACCGCGCCAGCCAGAATGGCATCCGGCCCGTAGTTCTCGTAATAGGGCTCGAACACGATGACTTCATCGCCGGGGTCGACGGTCGCCAGCATCGCCGCCACCATCGCCTCGGTCGCGCCGCAGGTGACGGTGATTTGCGTTTCCGGGTCGATGGTCAGGCCCAGCGTCTTTTTCGTCTTCTCCGCCAGCGCGTCGCGGAAGGCCTTGTCGCCCCAGGTGATGGCGTACTGGTTGACATCACCCTGGATCGCCTTTGACGCCGCGTCTTTCAGCTCCTGCGGCGCCGCGAAATCAGGGAAGCCCTGCGCAAGGTTGATCGCCTTGTGCTGCGCCGCGAGCCGCGACATCTCGCGGATGACTGATTCAGAAAAGCGCGCGGCTTTTTTCGATATCTTGCTGCGGGCGGTGACTTTTTCTGCGAGTTGAGGTCCGGTCATATCAACCTTTCGTCTTCAAATGAAAGCTCTTCGGCCTTGTCAGGTGCTCGAAGCCGACCACGGACATGGAAGCGCCGCGGCCGGTGTCTTTCACGCCGGTCCAGGGCAGCCCCGGGTCGACGTAGTCGCAGCGGTTCAGGAAGACGGTGCCGGTTTCGATGTCTTCGCCGATTTTCTCGGCGGCGGCAGCGTCCTTCGTCCAGATGGAGGCGGTCAGGCCATAGGGGCTGTCGTTCATCAGTTTCAGCGCCTCTTCGTCGGACTTCACTTTCATGATGCCGACGACGGGGCCGAAGGATTCTTCCATCATCACGCTCATGGAATGGTCGACGTCGACCAGCACCTGCGGGGCGAGATAGGGCGTGCCCTTCTTGCTGGCCGGGAACTTCTTCTCGTCAATCAGGGCTTTCGCGCCTTTCTTGACGGCTTCATCGATCTGGCCGCGCACGAAATCGGCGGCGGCGGTGCGCACCATGGGGCCGATGTTCGTATTCGGGTCCATCGGGTTGCCGAGCTTGTATTTCAGCGTCAGGTCCACGAAACCGTCCACGAATTTCTGATAGATTTTTTCGTGCACATAAATACGCTCGATGCCGCAGCAGCACTGGCCCGAGTTGAAGAACGCGCCGTCGACGAGGTTTTCGATGGCATTTGTCAGGTCGGCGTCTTCGCGCACATAGGCGGGGTCCTTGCCGCCGAGTTCGAGGCCGGCCACGATGAACTTGCCCGAAATCGCTTTCTGCACGGCATGTCCGCCCTTGACCGAGCCTGTGAAGTTCACGTAGTCGACGCGCGGGTCGGCCATCAGCTTTTCGGCATCTTCATGCGAGAGGTCGAGGTGCTGGAACACGCCCTCCGGCAGGCCCGCGGCCTTGAAAGCCGCCGCGTAGCGGTCCGCCACCAGCGGCGTCTGGTGCGAATGCTTCAGCACCACGGTATTGCCAGCCAGCAGCGCCGGGACGATGGCGTTGACGGAGGTGAGATACGGGTAATTCCACGGCGCGATGACGGCCACGACGCCCAGCGGCTCGCGGCGGATAAAGCGCTTGAAGCCTTCCTGCTTGTCGTCGGGGATGATATCGGCCAGCGCCTTGGGGGCGAGGTTGACGATGTATTTCACGCGCTCCTGAAAGCCGCGCAGGATTTCTCCCGGCGTCTGCGACACGGGGCGGCCCATCTGCCAGGTCAGCTCCTCGCCGATCTCCTTGGCATGCGCCAGCATGTAATCGAGGAATTTCAGCATGTATTTCTGGCGGTCGGCCAGCGGCGTCTTGCGCCAGGTTTTCTGTGCCTTTTTCGCCCTGGTCAGCGCCACGTCAATATCCGCGAGAACCTGCAACGGGCGCTCGACATAGACATGCCCGTCGACGGGGGAAATGGTCTGCAGCATCTTGCCTTGGTCTTTTTTCATCGGTTGGCCCATTTGGTTTCTCCCTTACTGTTACCGGCGGACGCCCGTCCGCCAGAAGAATTGAAACGCGGAGACCCGGAGACCCGGAGCGCTCGGAAAACTCCGGGTCTCCGGGTCTCCGCGTAAAAATCGCCTTAGTCAGATAAGCGAGCTGCGCTCGCCGTCTTTAGATAATTTCGAAATACCTCTGCAATTCCCAGTCCGTAATATACTTCCGGAATTCGCGCTCTTCCCATTCGCGCGACTGCGCGTAGTGCTCGACGAAATCGGCGCCGAAAAGGTCATTCGCCGCTTTCGACTTGCGCAGGCGCCCGGCCGCCTCGAACAGCGTCTGGGGCAGCTGCATCTTCTCGGGGAATTCCTGCGTATAGGCGTTGCCCTCGACAATCTTGGAGGGCTCGATTTTATGCTCGATGCCCCACAGGCCGGAGCCGATGGCAGCCGAGAGCGCGATATAGGGGTTGATGTCGGCCGCCGCGATGCGGTACTCGATGCGTTGCGCCTTGTCGGAACCCGGAATGACGCGCAGCGCCGTGGTGCGGTTTTCGACGCCCCAGGTCGCGTTGGTCGGCGCCCAGAAACCGGGGACAAGACGGCTATAGCTGTTCACCGTGCAGGCGATCATCGACAGGAATTCCGGCATCAGCGCCTGCTGCCCGCCCAAAAACCAGCGCATGGTGTCTGACATTTTGTACGGCTTCTTCGGGTCATGGAACACCGATTTGCCCGACCGCTTGTCTTTGAGCGACAGGTGGATATGCCCGGACTGGCCCGGCACCTTGTTGTTCCATTTCGCCATGAAGGCGGCCATCCAGCCGCGGCGCTCGGCCAGGACCTTTGTAAACGTCTTGAACAGGGCCGCGCGGTCGGCGGATTCCAGCGCCTCGTCGTACATGATGGCGGCTTCGAGCACGCCGGGGCCGGTTTCGGTGTGCAGCCCCTCGATGGGGATGCGCATGTCGCGGCACATGTTCAGGAGGTCGTGATAGAACTCGGAATGCACGGAAGAGCGCAGCACCGAATAGCCGAAATTGCCGGGTGTGATGGGCTTGAGGTTCTGGTAGTTCTTCTCACGCACGCTTTCGGGCGTTTCGTCGAACATGAAGAATTCGAATTCGACCGCGCCATTGACGCCGTAGCCCATATCCGCCGCGCGTTTCAGCACGCGTTTCAGGGTACCACGCGGACAGATGGTTTCGCCCTTCTCCGCCAACTCGGCGATGAACAGCGGCACGTTGTTTTCGAAGGGCAGCGCGCGCACGCTTTCGGGGATGATGCGGCACATCGCATCGGGATAGGCCGTGTGCCAGCCGGTGAATTTCGCGCTGTCGTACAGCTTGTCGTCTGAATCCCAGCCCACCACCACGTCGCAGAAGCCGAAGCCGTTATCGAGCGCGGAGAGGAATTTGTCGATCTTGAGGTATTTGCCGCGCATGATGCCGTCGACATCGAAAAACCCGACCTTCACATACTCGACACCCGCGTTGCGCAGGCCTTTTTTGATCTCGGGCAGCGTGCGGCGGCCGAAGAGCGTATCGACATCCATCACCTCCCGCTGCATGAACGACGCGGAAGAACGCGCATCGTCGGGAAACTGGGTGAGTGACTTTACTTTCGGTGCGGCCATCGAATAATCCCCTTGTGCGCCACGGGTTTGGCGGCGCGGATAATATGCGGTTGAAAGGCGGGGTTAGTATATATGGGTGTTTTGACGGGGGCAAATGGGTGGAGGTATTTGCATAAATTGGACAGAGTTGGTAGTCTTTGAATTATTGCCGATAGCGAAAGCTAATCGAAGGAGCGATACGTCATGACACAATTAAACAACAGCATGGATTTGATAATGCTTTCTTATGGGAAGACGTGCTATGTCGCACAGAATTTTGAATCTACAATTCGCACTCTTCTTGTCGTACTGCGCTCTCAAAAAGATAAACAACCCGTCACTCCAAACGCCATTTTAGAAATTGAAAAGGAGACACACCGCAAAGTTTTGGGGGTTCTGTTCTACGAAACGGAAGCAGTCAAACATTTTAGCGCAGATGAAAGAAAAATTGTGATACCCGCTATAGAAGCCCGTAATCATATTATGCATGGGTTTTGGGACGAGAATATTAAACTTTTCCTTATGCCTGAAGGTACCAACCAGATCGTAATGAAACTTGACGCTCTTCGCAGCACAATAAAACAAGCAGATGAAATTGTTGTAGCTCGTATAGATCAACTGTGGGCCCAGTACGGCCTTTCAACCGAAACTTTCAAGATGAAAGCTAAGCAAATAGCTGAATTTGCGGCACTCGATGAATACGTTATCAAACATTGATTTAAATCCATGACCCACAATGCGCGCGAAGTTTTAAACGACTGCAGACTTGCCCTGCAAATGCTGGAGGATGAAACCGATCTCCAAAAATGGAGAATCGTTTGGGCCGCCGCAGTTGCCTTGATCCGGGCAGTAGGACATGTGCTCGATAAAGTTGACGGCTCTGATAAGGACATAAAGGAAATTTCTAAGACTCTTTTTAAAGAGTGGAATAGCGATGCTCCTGAGCACTTAATTTTTCGAGACTTTATCGATCAGGAGCGCAATAACCTACTAAAGGAATACCGAAGTAACGTCCATCCGTTTGAGTCAGTGAAAGTGCTGTTTACTACCACCCTAGTTCCGGTGAGCGGCGGTGAACCAGTACAAGAAGCGACTGTATGCGGACTCGATGAAAATATTTACCGACCGATGTTAGATGGGACATGGGAAGGAGACGATGCACGCGACGTCTTGATGCATGCAATAAATTGGTGGGGCGACCAACTGAATAAAGTCGACCAATTAACGAAAATAGCAAAGAAGTCTCCGTAAATATTATCATTTATAATTTCGTCATCCCCGCGCAGGCGGGGATGACGACTTGTTTTTTCAGTCCTTACCGCCCTCGCCCTCTTCCAGTTTCTGCCGGCTTTCGACGTAATATTCGTCCGCCGTGCCGTCGAGGACGCATTGCTGCTGATAGCGGTCGCCGCCGACGAAATTTTTGTATTCGCCGTTGGTTTCGATTGCCTGGCGCTCGATGGTCTGCCGTGTCTCGCAGTCCCTGACGTAGCGGTAAAATATCTCCGGCGAGGACGACGCTGTGCGGCCGTAGAACGCGGGGTTGGTGGCATAGCCGTTGTCGCCGGTGCGCAGGCGCAGGTAGCCGTCCTTGTCCATGACATCGATCTTGCCATCGCCGTCCCTGTCGCGCAGGAAATGCTTGTAGGCATCGCCCTCGGCATAACCCGCGCGGATCTCCACCGAGCGTTGAAAGAACTGTTGGGCGGCGGGCGATAAATTCAAAAACAACGCGCCTTCGCGGTCGTCCTGTGAGCCGGCAAAGGCGGAAACGGAAATAATGGAAAGCAGGCTGGCGGCTGCCAGCATAAGACCGGTTTTCATGACTGTGCTCCTGTGATCTTTTTTTCTTATTCTTCCATTATATCCCATCGTCGATTGATCAAGGATGAACGGCAGGACAAGCCCCTAAATTTATTCAGTTATTTCAATTGCCTGCCGCCCAGCCCCGTCGCTGCGACCTGCCACATAATTGCCGCTTGACCGCGCCCCTTCCCCCGTCTATTGGTTGCCATATCTCATTCAATCCGGCCCCCTGACTTTGGAGCGACAAAGATGGCGAAGAAGGAATTCAACGACGCAGCCGACAAGAAAATCAGCGGCTATATCATCAACCTGAGCCAGAAAGAGCTGGACCCCATCAACGAACAGGTCCGCCCCTTCCAGTTCAAGCGGGACCTGGGCGACTGGGTTGCCGCGCAAACCGGCTGCGTTCCCGCCATCGACATCCTGAATGAGACGGTCGCGACAGCCAGCCCGCAGATGATGATCCAGTGCACGCAGGAGATGGCCGACAAAATCCAGGCGCATTTCGCCGATGACATCGCTGGCGTGCGCAAAACCGTTCAGCTCAGCGATATCCCGCCCGAAGACCGCGGCTGCTGGAAACCGCGCGGCAAACACGACCCGAAGCCCTAAACCGTGCCCCCGGAAATCAAAGGCATCGTCTGGGATGTCGGCAACGTGCTGGTCGCCTGGGATCCGTCGTATCTTTACGACCAGCTGATCTCCGACCCCGCCAAATCCGACTGGTGGGTGCGCCACAGTTTTTCGATGGAATGGAACCTGCTGGGCGATCTTGGCATGCCCTATGCGAAGGCAAATCCCTTGTGGGTGGAGCGTTTCGAGCGTGAACACGCCGACCAGATCGAGGAATTCCCGCGCTACCGCGAGCTTATCGAGGCCTACGGCAAGTATCCGCAGGAATCCCATCCGCTGCTGATTGCCGACAGCATCGCCCTGCGCGACGGGCTGCGCGGAAAGTACAAGACGATCGCGCTTACAAACTTCTCGGAAGAAAACTGGCCGAAGGTGAACACCGCGCATGGCGGAAAGGTCGACCGGTTCGACCATGTCGTGATGTCCGCGCGCGAGCGCCTGGTAAAACCCGACCGCGAAATCTTCGGCCTGCTTGTCCATGTCGCGGAAACGCGCTTCGGCCTCAAAATGGAAGAACTTCTGTTCATCGACGACAGCGCGAAGAACGTGGCGGGCGCGAAGGGCTTCGGCATCGCGGCCATCCAGTTCGACGCGCCGGAACAGCTGCGGCGCGAGCTCAAGAAGTTCGGGATTGATACCTCCGGCATTCCTTCCTCTTCCGAGCTGCTTCCCGGCGAAGGCCTCGGCAGGCTTCAGGCCATTATGTAGACATAATCGCGGTTCGTTTTTGTTAACCTGTCGCTGGTAAACTGGAAAGGCGCGGCAGGGGAAGGACTGACGCAATGACAAGCCTGGAAAATACAGTCGCCGCCGCCGTTCAAAACCCGCATGACGCGGCGGCAGTGACGGCTGCACTGACGACCGCCGCCTTTTTCGCCTTCCTCATCGTCGCGGCCATCGTTTTCACTGTCGTCGTCAAATCCGCCGGAAAAGACGTCGAAAAAGGCAAAAGCGGCGCTCCGCCCGGGGAGAAGCCATGATCACCGCCGACCAGTTCTTCGCCGCCAAGCGCGACAGGCAGAAAACGAAAGACACGCATCATCACTGCGTCTATGTCATCGAGCTCGACAAAAAAGTGCTCAAGGACCGCAGGTTCCGCGCCGCCAACCCCAACCACGACCCGGCCAAGCCCTGCTTTTACGTCGGCTCTACCGGCATGTCGCCGGAAATGCGCTTCATCAACCACAAGCGCGGATATAAAGGGAACAGATACGTGCAGAAATACGGCATCCGCCTGCGTCCCGACCTTTACGAAGTCTATAACCCGATGCCCTGGCAGGCCGCCATCGAGCTGGAGGCCGAGCTTGCCGCCGGCCTGCGCGAAGAACGCTACGCGGTATGGCAGGCCTAGGCGAAAGCGAAAGGCATGCGCTTTTCCCGCAGGGCTGGCGCCCGCCACCATATTCCTTTATACTCTCAACCTGTTTCTCCTCATGGTCAGACCCACGATTTCCTGATCATGATGTTATTCGTCATGTAACGCGGAGGATCCGCCAATGTCATATGCAACCCAGATCCTGCGCGATGCGGGTATAGACCTGACGCAAGTCGTCGTGGTGGCAATCCTGATATTCCTGGGAATCCTGATCCCGCTTTTAGCGGCTTTCTACCTGTTCAAAAAAAGACTGTCCACCCGCGGCGTCAGCTTCAACGTCAAGTGGAATGTGAGCGATGCGCCCGTTGATGCCGGCACAATGTCCAGGCCGCCCGGCATCGAAACCCCGGCGAACGAGGCAGCGCCAGCCGCCCCGCGTGAAGGCGAAGAGACGTTCGACCTGCGCCGCTATCTTAAAACAGTATACAAAATCCTGACCGCGCTCATTGGCACCGTCCTGCTCACCGGCGCCATCCTCGCCTACCAGGCCCATACTCCTGCAAACATGCTCCTGTTGGTCGCCGGTATCCTGTTCATCCTGGCGCTCATGGCCTTTCTGTCGATCGACAAACTCGACCGGTACGACCGGTCAGCGAAGGCATGGGGTGATATCGCGCAAGGATTAATGAAGAACGTGAATATCGTCACAAATTTTGCGGCGCCTTCCGTCCACAAGATGGACCAGCAAACTCTCGAGAGGGGCTTACGCATGCAGAGTGATGGCGCTCCCATCGAGGAAATATGCCGTGCCGTCAGTCCCGAATACGACAGCTGGGATGCGTCGCAGCGACAGGCATTTCAGCAGATCCTCTGCGCCGCGCTCAAACACGGCAAAAAGTAGCGACAAAAAAAGGCCCGGCGCTTTCGCGGCCGGGCCTCAATCTTTGGAAAAACGTGAAAGAGCTTACGCTGCTTTCAGGTTGCCGGCAGACGTTTTGCCTTTTTCCGTGACCAGTTCGTAGCTGATCTTCTGGCCTTCGTTCAGGCCACGCAGACCTGCCGCTTCGACTGCACTGATGTGAACGAACACATCTTTGCCGCCGTCGTCAGGCTGGATGAAACCGAAACCTTTTTGACCGTTGAACCACTTTACTGTACCTGTTGCCATTTTGGCCTCCATTGAGAAAACGCGAATTTTCGCGCATAACTTCCGCACAACCATCGCACGGACCTTATATTCGAAAAAACGAACGTTGTCTTGGTAGCCTTGCAGCCAGTGAACAAGCCAGAACATTAGAATTCGAACAATTCAAACCATACCTGTGTCTGCGGCGTTTTGCAAATTTCTTTTTGCTTTGTTTTCAATGCCTTACGAACCACCAACACCGCCAATCCGCGATTTGGGCATAAAAGAGCCCGGCACGGGTGAGGCGCCAGGCTTTTTTAAGAGCTTGCCGGGAGATCAATATTTGTCTTTGTTGCGCTTCTTTTCCTGCTTCAGCGCGCGTTTTTCTTCGGGCGTGCGCAGCGGCTGTTTCTTGACGTTCTTTTTGGCTTCCTGTGATTTTGCCATGTGATCATCACCTTTCACGAAAATGGTTGAAGGTGATGAATGATACAACAATTTACGGCCGCCGCCAGCCGTTAAAGAAAAAGCCCGGTACTTTCGCACCGGGCTTGATTTCTTTCGGAATACCTCGAAAGTGCTTACGCCGCTTTCAGGTTGCCGGCAGAGGTCTTGCCTTTTTCCGTGACCAATTCGTAGTTCACTTTCTGGCCTTCGTTCAGGCTTTGCAGGCCTGCTGCGTTGACCGCGCTGATGTGAACGAACACATCTTTGCCGCCGTCATCAGGCTGGATGAAACCATAGCCTTTTTGAGGGTTGAACCACTTAACGATACCTGTTGCCATATTGGCCTCCTGCTTAAGAAACGCACTTTCGCGCTTTTAAAATCCCTTGCAACCATTGCTAAGGGACGTTATTCGAAAAAAGTACGTTGTCTTGGAGAAAACCTTACGGCCCTTGAATCAACCGACACTTAGAATTCGAACAGTTTTTAACATAGCCTCGGTTTGGCAAACACGTCAAATATTATTTTTTGTTTATTTTCAAATAGATAGATAGATCAGAGCTTGGGAATCCCCGGTTTTGCGCTGCGTTCGCGGCGTTTTTTCTCGAAATAAACGTCGTTCAAAAGGCCTTCGCGGCGCGGTCCCAGCCACAGGCCATAGTCGATATGGTCCTTGATGACGTCGCCGCTTTTCGGATGCACCAGCGCGGAAAGGTCGCCGCTATTGAACTGCAGCCACGACACGATATCGCCAAAGCCCGAACCCTTCAGGTGCACGGCCACGTTGGAGGCCGCATGCGGCCCGCCGGGCTTGTCGTACTCATGCACGGCTTCCACCTGGCCGGGAAACAGGCGCGCGATCTGCTGCGCCAGCGCCTTTGCCTGCGGCTCCGACTCCTTGCCCACCTCGTAATAAAGATGGATGTGGTAGGTCTTCACATCGGGCTTGCTGCCGCTGTTGAAGTCGTCCCGCAGCATTCTTCAGGCCTTTTTCTGGAAGCCGGCCATGCACCACACAACGCCAAACCCGATTCCCCACAGCGCCGCCAGAGGGCCGAGCAGCCCAAGTGCGAAATGGACGGGATTGAAGCGGTGCTCCAGCGGCCGCGCGCGCTGCACATCGATCTTCAGCTTGCCTATATGAAGGTGGATGCTTTTGTCCTTGTCATCCTGCTTTTCCTGCGGGGTTGCTGCAGGGTCGTCATCATTGTCCGGGCGCTTCCAGTCCCAGAAGAACTGATGACAGGCGCGGCTGACCGTCATATCCGTCGCCCCGCACAGCTTTCCCTGGTCCTGGCTTTCGCGGAAGGCCACGGCGCCGACAATCACCACCCAAAGCACGCTGAGCAGCGTTCCCACTCTTATCAATCCCGTTTTCATCGCTGGTGAAACCATTGGCGTCTGGAGCCCCCTTTCATCCCTTCTTACCCTTGAACGGCGGCAGATGCAATTCCCGCCTGATTCAGGTAGGGTGTTTAGAACGAAGGGATAGCGCCATGAAACTCAAGGAAACCACGCTGGACCAGCGGCTTTTTGCCGGTCTTCTGTGTATTATCGTCTTTGTTTACGGTTTTCTGGTCATTGGCGAGATTGAGGGCAAATTCGAGCAAATCTGCCGGGTGCCGGGGGCGGGTCATCTGGAAACGACTCTGCTGAAGTTTTATGTCCTTTTGGCGACCATAGGCGCCGGCCTGGGAGCCCTGCATTTGCTGACAAAATGGAAGTTCCGGAAGTGATTCCATAACCTTGACGGCGCTTCCTTTTCCAAAAAATTAACCTTTCCATGATAGCCTTTCCTTGTGTCGTCTATAATCCGGCGGCGCATCAAAATCCGCCGCGATCGCGGCATTTAAACTTTATCGGGGGAACCTCATGAAAAACGCTTTCAAATTGCTGGCCGTTGTTGCTGTTGCGGCCATGCTCACTGCCAATGCTGCGCCCAGCGAAGCCGCTCATGCAAAATCGCATAAGGCAGCGTCGCAACACAAAATGTGCAAAAAAGGCCGGGACGGCAAATGCCTGTCTTTCTTCGGTACTCTGGGCAGGAACGATGATTCCTGGAAGGGCACGCGCAAGGCATGGCAGAACGTGCAGCACGACTAATTATTTTCCGCCCTTAAAAAAGGCAGGATAAAAAGCACGGCCTGACGCTAAAAACGTCAGCCGTGCTTTTGCTTGGGGGATTCCTGCTTTGAGCGCCCGCGCTTGTGCTCGGGCTTGTCACCCTTGCGGTTCGCCTGACTTTCGTTCGCCGCTTCCTCGCGCGCCTTGTTGAAGACGTCGCGGAGGTGCTTCCACTTCTTGCCGGAGAAATGCCGCTCGAGGATCCTGTCGGTATTCGCCGCGGGTTCGGGGAACTTCATGTCCAGCGCTTCCATCTTGTCCCTCAGGACTTGCGACACGACGAGGTCGCGGAACCATTTGTGATTCGACGGCACGACGATCCATTCGCGGCCCTTCTTGCTGTTGCGGCTCAACGCGATATTAGCGGCTTTGCGATGTTCGTCCCAGAACTTGGTTTCAAGCAGGTCGCCGCCCTCGTATTCACCAGCGTGCTTCTTCGCATCCTTCAGCAGCCTTTCCACGGTTTTGACCAGCTTCTTCCCATGCAGGCCTTCAAGCTTCGCGGCATATTTGTTTAAGTCCACGCTGCCTTCCTTCAACGTCCCGTCCGCCAGCTTCCAGCGCTTGTCGGGATTGCCGGCGCGCGCGCCGAAGCGCTTCAGCTGCTCTTCCTGCGAGATCAGCAGATAGAATTTCGCGAAGGTCGTGCCGTTCAGCATGTGGCGCTCTTCGAAATCGTTGATAAGGCCGTAGCGCTGCTCAATGACTTTTTTCGACGCGAAGTTCTTGACGCGCGCGACGAGCACATCTTCTTCATGGGTGCGGTTCAGGAACAGGATATACCCCTTTTGCGGCATCACGGCTTCGACGCGCCACAGGAAATCCTGGTCCGATTCCCGTTTCGACGGCTGCTTGAGGCTGACAGCCTGCACGCCTTCTATGTTCATCACGCTGCCGTTATTGTTGACCGCGCCGTCCTTGCCGGCCGCGTCGATCGCCTGGAACATGGCACAGAGGCTGCGCTTGTGCTCCGCATACATGACTTCCTGCAGTTCCTTCATCCGCGCATGGTTCTTGGCCGTCCGCGCCTTTCCCTCTTCCTTGGTCCAGCCGCAGGTATCGTCGGGATCGAACTTGTCGAGGTCGACTTTGGTGCCAGGCTTGATGATGAACTTGTCGTAGAAGGCCATGGGGGATGCTCCAGTTTGAAAAAACTGGGCCGAATTTAACATAATTATTTAAGCGAAGTCAAGCTATTATGGAACAATTTAAGCCATTGATATCCCTGAAATTTAAATAAGCCGCCGTAGCTATTCTTTGCCCGGCATTTTCGGGGAGAGCTTCGTGACGCTGGCCGTCTGCTCCATTTCACGCAGGCGCTCGTCCGCCATCAGCAGGGCGGATGCGGCGGCGGACAATTCGGCAAGGCTGCGGCGCTTGTCGGCGTTGCCGTCATAATTATATCTTGAGCCTTCCCAGTTGCGGGAAGCGGTTTCAAACGCCTCTTTCAGCGCCTCATGCATCTTCTGCACTTCTTCCTGCGTCAGGGACATGTCAGGGCTTCCCCGGCAGCTTGATGCCGTTCTTGTCCTGGTTTCTTGCGTCAAGGCGGGTTTCGACGGCGACAATCGCCTTGGCGAGAGCGGCCGCGGCGTTTTCGCTCTGCGCCTGGACGTCCTCGTCGGTCGCGTAGTATTCAGAGCGCGCAATAGCGCGATCGAAGGCCTTGTACAGTTTTTCTCTCAGTTCTTCCAGGTTCTGCGTCATGGCGCTTTGTCTTTCCCCACAAGGCTGAAAGTTTTCTTTTCCTGCTCGCGCTCGCGCAGTTCACGCTCGGCTGCGACAATGGCAAGCCCGAGCGTGCCGGCGGCATTGCGGTTTCTTGCGCGGGATTCAAGCGTGCCGGCGCCCGTATTCTCCGCGGCATTGCATGCAGTATGAAACTGCTTCCACAGCCGTTCCTTCAGCCTGTCCAGATCATCTGCCATCTTTCTTCTCCGTCATTCAGGGCTTTATTTTCAGCGGCTTGCCGATCATGACGTCGCGGCGGGTGCCGTTCGCGATTTCTTCCTCGATCTTCTGCTGGTCTTCGGCGAATTTCTCGACGCGCCTTTCGCGACGCACGGCGACAATCGCACCGGCCAGAGACGCCAGCATCTCGCGGCTTTCAACCACGTAATTATGGGGGTGCTGATCGGTGGAATACGAATAGCAATCGTCGCGGATAAAATCCTTATGCCGCTTGCGGGCCGCGTCGAATTCTTCCCAGAGAAAATCCTCAAGTTCCTGAAGGTCGCGCGCCATCACTTGCCTCCCGGCGGCTTGATTTTGAGCGTCGCCATGGCCTTGACGTCGCGGATGATGCCGCCCGCGATTTCGTCGTCAATGCGCCCGCCGCTCTTCTGCCAATCTTCATACGCCTTCTCGACTGCGATCTCGTGCTCGACGGCGGTGAGCGCCTGCGCCGTCTGCGCAGCCGCGCTCAAGGCGAGCGAACGCGCGCTCACCTTTTCGACCGTGGTCCCGCTGGTGTACTGGTTGATGTCATCGTGGCCCTGCATGGCTTTGTCGAAAGCCTTGTAGAGCTTGTCCCTTACTTCGTTCAGGTCTTTTGTCACGGCGTTTCCTTTTGATTATGTATTACGTTTATGGCAATAACCAGCGGCTGTCAAAGGAATTTCCGGCCGCAAAAACAGCCCTGAAAATCAAATACATTTATTGCTTATTCTGGAAAACCTGACCGACTTTGGAGACCAGCGGGCGCTGCAGCGCGTCGGCGATGAACCTTCCTGCCTCCGCCACTTTCTCGAGGCTCACGCCGGTGTCGATGCCCATGCCATGCAGCATATATAAGACATCCTCGGTCGCGACGTTGCCGGTGGCGCCCTTCGCATAGGGGCAGCCGCCCAAGCCCCCCGCCGCGCTGTCGATGACGGCGATCCCCTCTTCCAGCGCGACGAGGATATTCGCAAGCGCCTGGCCGTAGGTGTCGTGGAAGTGCACGGCCAGAGCAGAGGCCGGAATTTCCTTCATTACCGCTTGTAAAAGCTTGCGCGTTTTCTCTGGTGTACCAGTGCCGATGGTGTCACCCAGAGAAATCTCATAGCAACCCGCATCATGAAGAGCTTTTGCCACTTTCACGACGGCTTCGGGCTTGATCTCGCCTTCATAAGGGCAGCCGAGCACGCAGGAAACATAGCCGCGCACCCTGATGCCGTGCTTCTTCGCCTCTTCCATCACGGGTTTGAACCGCTCGATGCTTTCGGCGATGGAGCAGTTGATGTTTTTCTGGCTGAAACTTTCCGATGCCGCCGCAAAGACGGCGATTTCCTTCACGCCTGCCGCGACGGCCGCTTCCATGCCCATCGCATTCGGCACCAGCACGGGATAGCCGACGCCGGATTTTTTCTGGATAGCGGCATAGACCTTGTCCGTATCCGCCATCTGCGGCACCCATTTGGGGGAGACAAATGCCCCCGCCTCGATGCTCTGCAAGCCGCTGGCCGAAAGTTTATCGATCAGCGCCACCTTGGTTTCGACCGGGACCGTCGATTTCTCGTTCTGCAGCCCGTCGCGGGGCCCTACTTCGACGATGCGGACTTTTTTCGGGTAGGTCATGACGCCGTTCCTTTGAGGTGACCGTAAAGCATCAGCGCGTTATCGACGCCGCGCGGGACGCCCTTTAAGGATATATAGCGGTATTCGGGCTTGCCCGCCACATCTGCGGGCTTTTCGATGACGGCATTGCAGCACCATTCATGCGCCCACCAGGTATCGCCGGTCAAAAGATCGCCGTTACCCTTGAACAGCGCCTTGCACAGAGACAGGCGCAACTTTGCCAAAAACGTGCCGCAGCTGGGGGAGATATAGGCGCAGTGGACGGGCTTGCAGCCGTAGGAAATCGCCAGGCGGTAAAACCCCGCCGGCGTCCAGGGGCGCACATGCGTGGGGTCGTCCCAGAAATTCAGCACGGCATGGTCTTCCGGGTCGCGGGACGACGGGACGGTCACGGAACGATCGGAGGGCGACTCTATATATATCTTCCCCCCGGGTTTACAGACGCGCACCAGTTCGCCGAACAGCTGCACAGGCTTTACCACATGCTCCAGCACATGCGAGGCGACGACAAGGTCGAATTTATCGCTGTCGCAGGCGATGGAATTGTCGGCCTCGCGCGATTCAAGGAAAGCTGCGCTTGGCGGCACTGTCGCGGGCCGCAGGATGTCGCTGCCGCTGTGCTTCAGGTCGCCCCTGCCCAGCTCCAGCGCCCGCGCATGCAGCTGCCAACCGAAACAGCCGTAGTCGAGCACTTCGGCGTTCGGCTTAAGGTCTTTGATGAGGGCTTGGAGCGTCACTTGAATGCTATCAGCTCCAGCTTTTCATCCACCTGGTCGCCGACGCGGGCGTGGATGGAGAGCACTTCGCCATCGGCGGGCGCGATGATGGTGTGCTCCATCTTCATAGCCTCGACGATGATGAGCGGCTGGCCTTTCTTGACCTTGGAGCCCAGTTCCACGCGCACCGCCACGACCTTGCCGGGCATGGGGGCGTGCAGCCTGCCGTCCGCCTCGTCGTCCTCCGCCTCGAAGGCGAGCGGGTCGAGGTAATGCAGGTCTTCGTGGTGGCTGCCGTACATCAGGGTCAGGTGGCGGCCCTCGTGCAGCAGCGCGGCGTTGTATTGCTTGCCATCCAGCTTCGCGTCGTAGCTGAGGTCGTAGGACGAGGGCTCGACAGCCGCCGAAAACTTCGCGCCGTCCACGGTCACGTCCGGCTGCGCGACGCCCTTCTTGCAGGACACGGCGACGATATGCTCCTTGCCGTGATCGGTAAATTTGAACGTCTCAGTCTCCGCGCCGCCGATGCGCCAGGCGGAACGGTCATTCCAGGGCGATGAGGCGTCAGCCGCAGCAGCGGGCTTCTCGCGTTCGTTCAGCAGCCCCAGCACGGCCAGCGCCAGCGCCTCTTTCGACGAAGCGGCTTTCGCGGGCAGCAGTTCCTTTTCATGCGCCTTGATGAAATGCGTGCTGATCTTGCCCGAAGCGAAAGCCTTGTTGCCCAGCAGCGCGCGCAGGAAGGCGAGGTTCGTCTTCGGCCCCGCGATCATGGTTTCATCCAGCGCGCGGCTCAGATTGGCAATCGCGGTGGCGCGGTCCTTGCCGTGCGCGATAATCTTGGCGATCATCGGATCGTAGTGGATGGAAATCACGTCGCCCTGTCCGAAGGGCGCCTCGCGCACGCCCGTATCCACGCGCACCTTGTCGCTTTCCAGCGGGAAGCGCAAAAATTTAATCTGCCCCGCGCCCGGCAGGAAGTTATTGGCGGGGTCCTCGGCATAAAGCCGCACTTCCATCGCATGGCCGTCGATTTTCAGGTCCTTCTGCGCAAACGGCAGTTTCTGCCCTTCGGCCACGCGTATCTGCAGCTCCACGAGGTCGAGGCCGGTGATGTATTCGGTGACCGGGTGTTCGACCTGCAGGCGCGTGTTCATTTCCATGAAATAGAAATTTTCCTTGGCATCCAGCAAGAATTCGACCGTGCCCGCGCCGACATAGCCAATCGCCTTCGCAGCAGCGACAGCAGCTTCGCCCATTTTCTTGCGCGTGGCTTCCGACAACCCCGGCGCGGGAGCTTCTTCCAATACTTTCTGGTGGCGGCGCTGCACGGAGCAGTCGCGCTCGAACAAATAAACCGTATTGCCCGCCTTGTCGGCGAAGACCTGGATTTCGACGTGGCGCGGGTCGATGAGGTATTTTTCGATGAGCACATGGTCGTCGCCGAAAGCCGCCTTGGCCTCGCGCTTCGCGCCGGTCAGCTGCTCGGAAAATCCCTTCCTGCCCTCGACGATGCGCATGCCCTTGCCGCCGCCGCCGGCCGAGGCCTTGATCAGCACGGGGAAGCCGATTTTCTCCGCCTCCGCCTCCAGGAATTTTTCATCCTGCTTGTCGCCGTGATAGCCATGGACCAGCGGCACGCCCGCCTTCTCCATCAGCGCCTTGGCTTCCGACTTGCCGCCCATGGCCCTGATCGCGGCGGGCGGCGGGCCGATGAAGATGATGCCGGCCTTCTCGCAGGCCTCCGCGAAATCCTCGTTCTCCGACAAAAAACCGTAGCCGGGGTGGATGGCGTCGGCCCCCGCCGTCTTCGCCGCGCCGATAATCTTGTTCATATCGAGATAACTTTCGCGCGCGGCCGGCGGGCCGATGAGGATCGCCTCGTCCGCCACTTCCACATGCAGCGCCTTCGCATCCGCTTCCGAATAAACGGCGACGGTGGAAATGCCCAGCCTCTGGCACGTCCGCATGATACGGCAGGCAATCTCTCCACGGTTGGCGATGAGGATTTTCTTGATGGTCACGGTATTTTCCTTCTTCGATTACCAGACTATAGGGGGAAAGGTCTGGAATTTAAAGGACACCGGGCAAGTTTTCATATTATTAAAAATACTTCTGTTGTCATTCCGGCGAAAGCCGGAATCCACGGACTTGTCTCTTTCAATCATAACAGGCGAAATCCAGTTACAACCGTAATGCAATGTCCGTGGGCCCCGGCTTTCGCCGGGGCGACACAAGAGAGATTACTTCAACTTATCAATCATCCCCTTCGGCACTTCGATGACGAACTCGTCGTCGGCGACGCGGTTCTTCAGCTCCGCCTGAAGATTGGGCGGAAGTTTTTTGCCGATGATGACATAGGAATTATTGTCTGTTTCAAAGACAGCAGGGCACGCGCTGCAGTTCTGGCAGATGAATTCCGGCGGTGTGATGTCGTGTAATTTCATAATAGTCCCCTTTCGCAAAAATGCAAAACTATTTTGGAGTCACTTTACTCTCCTCGACGCGCGCGCACAACTTTATATCTGCACTTCGCAACTTTGTTACTTATGCTCAGATTGATTATTATTTGACAAAATACCGGATTCATCGCATGATTCGTCATACCATAAAAAAAGAAACTGCGGGGGTTCAGGGTGTATTAGCTCAGGCAACAAGTTGTCAGGAGGCACCCGATGTCACTCAAAACTTTTGCGCCCTTACCCGCGAATGCGGGCGGCGTTTCATTGACTGAAACCTTCAACCGCGAAGTCAAGAAGGCGCTGACCGATTTCCCGCAGCTGCAGGGCCGGTTCATGTTCATCAACGCGCCGGAAGACAACGCCATTCTTGATATCGACAAAGAGATGCTGGGCATCCGCTCCGACCGGGAGATCCAGCAGATCCTTGGCGAGATCAAATACACCGCGGAAAAGGCGGGCTCGTCGATGGCGACCAAGCTGGGCCGCGACACGCTCGACGTGCTGGTCTACACCCCCCTGCCCTTCAAGATGTTCACCGGCAAGGACCAGACGCAGGAAATGGAAGCCATGGCCGTTTTCGACCACGAGCTCGGCCACCTGGTCGTGCGCGGCGGCTATTTCTCGCAGGATCCCACGCTGCGCGAGACGGCGGCGGATACCTTTGCCGTGCTGCGCCACATTCAGCGTTACGGCGACGAGAGCAAGGCGATCGAGAAAGCCGGCTGGCGCCGCGCCTTCGACTTCGTCACCTCCGGCGACGCGGGCCACTTCACCATGCTGGCCGTGGATGAAATCGCGCAGCTGAAGGACAAGCTCGACATCAAGAACATGTCGCCCCAGCAGACGGCGGACCTTGCCTCGCGCCTCGCGCTCAAGCATACGCCGCATGCCGACATCACGAATTCGATCGCCTATGAATTCGAGGCCGTGCGCGAGGTCATGCGTGGCACCCGCAATATCGAAGCCGCGATGAAGGCGCTGGCCGACATCATCCTCGACGACAACGCTGATTACTACGCGATAAAAATCGGCGGCCGCGCGCTGAAGCCCTTCCTCGACGGGGAAGTGCGCAACGGCAAGGGCGAAACCTTCGAGCTCAAGGGCGCCTACTGGAACAGCGTACGCGACGAGCTGAACGCCAAGCTCGCCAACCTCGACCAGGAAGGACTGCTCTTCGGCATGCCGCTGAAAGGCGCCGCGCCGAAAGCGGACCAACCCGACGCAGTGAAAATCAAGCCGCTGCCCCACCGCCCGATAGACAACCGGCACCAGGGCTGGAAAAACTGGTTCAGGCTGGCGGCATAAGGATAGCCTGAAAGGGAAACGAAAGAGCCGGGGCGCAGGAATGCGTCCCGGCTTCTTTCAGTACCTAAAAGAAAGTCAGAAAAACCTGTCATTCTGAGGGAGCGCAGCGACCGATGAATCTCCCTTTGTTTCGAGTAAGGGAGATTCTTCGCTTCGCTCAGAATGACAAAATGAATTCAAAGCAACCCCATCACGCCACCAGCTTCGGATACATCCTCTCCGCAATCAGGACAAGCACGGCGAACACGCCGGCCAGGATGCCGTAATCGGCGATAAAGCCGTATTCCGTCGTGCCGCCCGAGATCATCAGCGCGCGCAGCCCGTCGACCTGGTAGGTGAGCGGATTGAAATGCGCGATGTTCTGCAGCCAGCCGGGCATCAGCGCGATGGGATAGATCGCGTTGCTCGCGAAGAACAGCGGCATCGTCATCACCTGCCCGATGCCCATGAAGCGCTCGCGCGTCTTCACAATGCAGGCGATGATAAGCGACAGCGTCGAAAACAGGGCGGAGCCAAGCGCGATGAACAGCAGCACGCCCAGAATATGCAGCGGATTCATGCTGACATCCGCGCCCGCGATCGTCGCGATGACATAGACGATGATGCCCTGTATCACCCCGCGCACGCCGGCCGCCATGGCCTTGCCCAGCACGACGGTGGAACGCGGCGCGGGCGAGACCAGCATGCGGTGCAGGATGCCGAGGTCTTTTTCCCAGATGGCCGAAATGCCGAAGAAGATGGCCGAGAACAGCACGCTCTGCGCCAGTATCCCCGCCGCCAGATAATCGATGTAGCGGAAGTTGCCCGGCGTCATGCCGCGCACATTCGCCATGACCTGCCCGAACAGGAGCAGCCAGAGCAAGGGCTGGATGGCCCGTGTCGCGAGTTCAAAGGGGTCGTGGCGCAGTTTCTGCACCTCTGCGCTGAAGACGGCCCAGATCTGCATGAAAAAGCCGAAGAGCGGGTTAACCACGCTTGGCGATGGAGCGGCGATTGCGTCCGATTTCACGGTAATTCTCCTTTCCTGATTTTTCGTCGTCATTCTGCGCGAGGCGCTCGAAAATTTCATCGAGCGAGCCTTGGGGACTTAAAGCTCCCTTGACCTCGGCAATGGTCCCTGCCGCGACAATCTTGCCGTGGTGCAGGATGGCGAGGCGGTCGCAGAGTTCCTCGACTTCGGCCATGTAATGCGTGGTCAGTATGACGGTGACTTTATATTCATCCCGCAGCCGCCGGACGTGTTTCCACACGGCGTTGCGCGCCGCCGGGTCCAGACCGACGGTGGGCTCATCCATGAAGATCACGCCCGGGCGGTGCAGCATGCTTTGCGCGATTTCAAGCCGCCGGATCATCCCGCCGGAAAAGTTGCGGACGCGCTGGTGGGCGACGTCCGCAAGATCCAGGGCGTCCAGTGCCTCGGAAATACGTTCTTTGTGTTGGGAAGGGGGAATGCGGTATAGCCGCGCGGAGAGCAGCAGGTTCCCCCAGGCGGTCAGCGCGCCGTCGGCGCAGAGCATCTGGGGAATATAGCCGATGTTGAGGCGCACGCCGGCAGACTGCGTTTTCACGTCATAGCCCGCGACCCGTGCCGTGCCGGCGGTGGGCTTGGTGAGGCTGGTCAGCATCTTGATGATCGTGCTTTTGCCCGCCCCGTTGGGGCCGATCAGCGCGAAACACTCGCCCGATTTTACCTTAAAAGACACGTTGTCGACCGCCGTAAAGCCGCCGAACTGCTTGGTCAGCCCCTCCAGCTCGACGGAATATTCATTCGCCATGGCGTTTCCTTTCCCTGCAAGGCCTTGAAAATCAGGGGGTTGCAAATTAACAGGCCACCTTGTAAGATAAACTTGCAAGTTTGACTTCCTATTTTATATACTGGATTCGCATGAAACGCAAGGCCCATGACATAACTATTATCGAGCTCAGCCAGTCCATCGGCCGGCTCTACCGCCGCATGCGCAGCGCGGCGGCATCGCAGGAACTCTCGCTAACCGAAGGCGCGGTGCTCGTGCGCCTCGACAAGCACGGTCCCGCCACGACCGCCGATCTCGCGCGCGCCGAAGCCGTCAAGCCGCAGTCGATGGGCGCCACCATCGCCGCCCTCGAGGAACGCGGCCTCGTCGCGCGGAAAGCTCATGCAACCGACGGAAGGCAGTTCAACATCGCCCTCACCCCCAAGGGCAAGGACGTGCGTGAAAGCGTGCGTCACGCCCGGCGCACCTGGCTCGCGGAATCCATCGCAAAACTGGATGAGGAAGAACAGCAGCTGCTGTTCAAAGCCAGCAAGATTCTCCTGCGGCTGGCGGAGTCGTGACACCTATTCCTGTCATTCCCGCGAAAGCGGGAATCCAGTACCGTAGTTATAAAAACAGCTGACTATCCCATCTGCACGGACGCCGTTTTGATGACAATGGTACTGGATCCCCGCTTTCGCGGGGATGACAATCTCTTGGGGTTACCTGCACGTCAAACTGCAACCGCACACATTCTTCTCACATACCGGCACCCCATCCGGCAAACATTCCTTCCCGCTGCCAGCGCCTTTGCAGAAGTTTTTGCAGTCGTCGGAGGATTTGCAAGCAAGTGAAGCAGCGGAAGCGGGATCCGGCTCCCACTCCTGAATACGCATCAGCAAATCGTTTCGTTGCTCTGTGCTTAAATTTTCCACGGCGTCATTTGAGCAAAGGCAAATTCCGTGCAAGAGGTATCCATCCCCTCCTTTGCAGATAAGCTTGCAGTCGTCGGCAGACCCTGTTCTCCAATGTGTTTCGGGCGTAAAACTTTTCGAATCCTCCGCGAAAGAGGAAATAGAAAAAAGCGTCAGAAAGAGAAAAACTGCTACTGTCTGAAAAACAACCTCTTTAAAACCCGAAAAGCCCATTTTATAAAACTCCGTCACAATCAACCGCTCACTCTCGCAAGCAATTCCAAGCCTGACCGAAAACAATCTCGTGCGCAATGTAATTTTGTGAAACGCGATGTAACGCGCGCCGCAGGCCCCTGTTTTCACACCGGAAAGCGGAATAGAAAAAGTAAAAAAAACGCGGCCCCGCGTTTCAGGCCGTTTCACCCGGGACCGGCAAAAAAACCCTCCCCCGCGGCGCGGGAGAGGGTTTTTGATTCCGGCGTAAGTCTTTACGGCTTCGGGTTTTTCGCGCCGGGCGCCGGTGTCGCGATGCCGAGCTCGTCGCAGATTTCCCTGTAGACTTCAGGGCTGCGCTTTTGCGAAGCGATGTCCCAGGTCATGCCGACGCTCTGCAGGTACTTCACGATTTTGCCGGGCGTGTCGAGGTCGTCCGTGAAACGCCATTCGTCGACCATGCATTCATCCGTCGAGCCGCCTTTGGGCACCATCGGGCGGATATAGGCCGCGACGCGGCAGGTTTCGTCCCGCACGGTCGGGTAGATCGTCGTGTACATCGGCGACTCGCCTTCTTCAACGATGCCTTCGTCGTATTTCGTGATGCAGAAGCTGAAGCGCTTTGCGAGGCCTTCCTTCACAGCCTGCGCATACAAATCATCATCGCAATCCTTGCTTTCCAGCAACCGGTTCATGACGAGGTCGACCGCCGAGGGTTTCGCAGCCGCGTTGAACGGCAGGCGCGCGGTGATTTCCTTCTCGCCGTCTTTCGTTTCGGCGTAAATCAGGCCGTCCTGGCGCTCGTACACGGCAATTCTTTCGCCGGTGGCCGTATTCGCGAATTCGCGCGCAATGTCGCCGCCGTAATAGCGGCGCTTGGACAGGCGCTTCCAGTCGGCAACTTCACCGCCGACTTCCGCGCTCAGCATGACCTTGATCAGGTCGCTGGTTGTTTCTTTTTTGCTCATGGACACATTCCTCCGGGTTGGGTTAAAAATCGGCTGCTTTTTAACATAACCGTGCCGACGGCACAAGCCGGAAAGAAGGTTATTTTATTTCGTACATCTAGACAGGCTTGAACAGCCGATAAAAACTGCGCGGCTTGAAGCGCAGCGGCTTGCAGACGGCGACGGGCTTGTCGGTCCCCTGCTCCACCTCGGCCTCGATGCCGTCCAGCACGACCTGAAGCTCGGCCTGCGATTTCGCGGCGAAGGCGGGTTCGAGGACTTTGAGCGTCCTCAGGTATTCTTCGTTCCAGGTGTTGTTGTCCCGGCCCCACTGCGCGACTTCCAGCGCGTTGCGTCCCTGAAAGCCACGGGCGTTCATGTCGGCGCCGGCGCGCAGAAGCGCCGCGCAGATGGCCGCGTTGCCATGGTACGCGGCACTGACCAGCGGAGTCCATTTCGCCCAGTCCAGGCACTCGATATCCGCGCCGCGGTCGATCAGCTTCAGCGCGGCCGCCGTATTGCCGTTGCTCACTGCGTTGGTGAGCGCCGTCTCGCCGTTACTCATCTTGTCGTTGATATCCGCGCCGTACTGCAGCAGCAGGTCGATGCAGCCGGGGGCGCGTCCGGCGAAGTACATCGCCGTCATGCCGTTATCGGCCGTCCGGTCGTTCACGCGCGCTCCGGCCTTCAGAAGCATTTCGGCGATTTCAAAGTGGTCCTGCATGACCGCATCCATCAGCGGCGTCAGGTCGGAATTGAGACGCCAGTTGACGCAACCGGGATACTGCTCGATGAACGACGGTATCAGATGGCTATGGCGGTATAAAATCAGGTTGAAGAGATAATCCCTCAGCTCTTTCGACGGCTCTTCCGGCGCGGGTTCGGCGGTCATGCGAACAGCCCTTTCCTTTTCGCGGTTTTGAACGTCAGCGGCTTCATCACTTCGATGACCTGCGTCGTCTGGTCCGGCGGCGCCGCCGCCCGGGCCGCGGCTTCCAGTTTTTCCTTTTCGACGGCGGCCAGGCGCGCCGCTTCGGCTTCCTGCTTTGCGCGCGCGGCATCGGCCGCAATCTGGCTGCGGCGCCCGGGCTCGTCCTTCAGCATCTTTGCGATATCGGCGTACTGGTACTGGTTCGCAAAACTCTCCGCGGTCCTGCCGCAATGCCAGGCCTGATAATCCGCACCCGCATCGAGCAACGCGCGCACGATGGGCGTATGGCCCGCGATCACCGCATGCAGCAGCGGCCTCATCTTTTCATAGGTTTCCTCGAGCGCCGCGCCGTGTCGGATCAGCAGCTGGACCATCGGCAGGTCATCCTTCAGCACCATGTCGAGGAGAATCGGCCGGTAACCGCCGTCGGGCCAGTCGCATTTCAGGTTGGGGCTGGCGCCCGCCGTCAGGGCCCGGGCGGCCATTTTCACGTTGCGCTTTCTGACAGCCTTCAGCAGCAGTTCGTTCGCCTGCTTCGAGGTCATCGGCGTTTTTCCGGCGCCGCCGTGCAGAAGATCATGAAATAGCGTTGTCAGGCTCATCGCTGTTCCTGCGTTATCCAATAATGGTGGCATATATTATGTCAAGTTACGATTTTTGTCCAGCCCAAAATATCCCGCGAATTCAATGCCGATGACGGTGATGCAGGTCGGGGAAATGGGGGTGGCGGTGGCGCAGCGGCTTGTGGGTATGGACATGAACATGCGGCTCGCCCTTCGGATCATCGGGCCCGTGCTCATGCTGGTGATGGGCGTCATGGGTATGCGCGTGCTCGTGGGTCATTTCCTCGTGGTCGTGATCGTGGGCGTGGCCTTCCGTCACATGCAGCCAGACGCCCCAGAGCATCAAGGCCCCCGCCGCAGCCAGACGCCATGTCAAAGGCTCATTAAAGAGCAGCAGAGCAAGAGCGGCGCCGATAAAGGGCGCGGTCGAGAAATAGGCTCCGCAGCGCGCCGTGCCGAGGTGGCGCAGGGCATGGACGTAACAGACAATGCTCACGCCATAGCCAAAGAACCCCACAACGGCAGCAGCAACAAGCGCGGAAGAAGGCGGTAACGAAGTGTCATGCAGCGTGGCAAGACCCACGTTGACGCCCCCCGCCACCAGCCCCTTGATCGTCACAATCTGCACCGGATCAGCCGATGACAGCTTGCGCGTAAGATTATTATCAACGCCCCACGACAGGCAGGCCGCAGCGATAAGAAGCATGCCAACCCCCGTCCCGCCGCCAAATCCCTGCCATGAAATCAGCACGGCGCCGGCAAGAATGGCAAAAGCGCCCAGAAGGATGCGACGGTCCACATTCTCGCGGAAGACGACCCAGGCAATCAGCATGGTCGCAAGGCCTTCAAGGTTCAGCAGCAGCGCCGCCGCCGAGGCCTCGACCTGCGCGAGCCCCAGCATCAGCAGCACGGGACCCGCGACGCCGCCAAACAAAATGACCAGCAGCAGCCAGGGCGCATCGGCCTTGCGCAGCGGCGCTTCGCCGGTTTTGACGCCGATGATCCGCTTTATGCGTGAATAAACCGCCAGCCCGATGCCCGCGCCCAGGTAAAGCAATCCCGCCAGCATCCACGGGTCGATCGAACCGATCAGCAGCTTGGCCAGCGGCGTGCTCGCGCCGAAAAGCGCCGCCGAACCCAGCGCCAGCGGCACGCCGGGCCAGAGGTGGTTGTCATGGCTATGGTTGTGTTCTTTTGTATCCATAGGGCTTTGTCCCCCAAAAACCCTTGTTCATCAAGGCATAACAGCATTATTGACCTCGATTGTAGTATTATGTATAATGCTTGGCCACAGGGGATCAATCATGACCACCGACCCAAAACCCGGAAAACCCGAAGAAATACCGCTGCGCGAGATTTTCAACGCCGCTGTGCGCGAGGCTCAAACCTCCTTCCCGGCGCTCGACGGGTGTTTTGCGGTCATCAATCTGCCTGACAACCGGAGGCACGGCAGCCTCGATCCCGGCAAGACAGAGCTGAACTCCGAAAGCGCGTTACAAAAAGCACTCCAGAAAGCGGTCGAGACCAGCAAGAAGCAGAAGTCCTCCATCGCCACAAGGACGGAAGGCCTGAGCGTCATCGTTTATAACCCGACCGCGTCATCCGACGCGCTCTTCACCACGGCGAATATGCCGAAGCCCATGAACGTGCTGGCGATCTTCGACCACGAGCTCGGCCACCTGCTCATCCCCGATGCGATGAAGAATTCGACCCTGTCCGAAACCCTGTTCTCGGAAGCCGCCGCCGACGTCTATGCCGTCATCCGCAATATCCAGCGCTTCGGCCAGCATGCGCAGGGCGCTTCGGTCATTTCATGGAAACGCGCGATCGGCTTCGTCGAGCACGGCGTACAGTCTCACTTCACCTTTTTCGCGCTGGACGAACTGGAACAGCTGCAGGACAGGATCGACTTCAAGGCCCTGACGCCGCAGCAGTCTCTGCAACTGGCGCGCCGCGTCGCGCTGCAGCATGCGCCGCATGAAAATCTCGTTCGCAACCTCTCGGAAGCCTTCCAGCCCTATCGCGACGTCCTGAAATCGCACGGGCGGGAGACGGCGCTGAAAGTGCTGATGCAGATCACGCTGGCGGAAGAATCCGGCTATTACGCCTTCCGCCTCGGCGCGCAGATGCTGGAAAAATACCTGCAGGGATCGGTTTCCGTCGGCGGCAAAAAAGTACTGCTCGAGGGCCTGTGGTGGGATGAAAAGCGCAAGGAACTGGAACAACGCCTCAGCCGGCTGGATCAGGAAGGCATTCTCTACGGCTTCCCGCAGATGCAGAACTCCCCCGCCAATACCAACACCGCGCCCGCCCCGAAAAAGAGCTGGTGGCGGGCTTAATCAGCAAATGTCATGCCCGCTTCAGGCGGGCATCCGGCACGCGGCGAAGCCGCATTTATAAAGGCGCGCGCGGCCAGATCCCCGCCCAAGGCGGGGATGACATTTGATTATAATCCTGTCTACCGGTTATCCCCGCCGCCCAGGATTTTGCCGCGCTCGTAGCGGGAGCGGAGTTTTTCGAGGTTCTGATTGGCGATGTCGGAGAGCTCGACGCCCAGATCATCGGCGAGCGCGGCCAGATACCACAGCACATCGCCCATCTCGCCCTTGATGCCCTCGATCAGCTCGTCGCGGTTGGCGTCGCCGCGCAGGATTTTCTTGACCTTGTTGGCCAGCTCCCCCGCCTCCCCCGTCAGGCCCAGCGTGGAATAGGTCATGTTGTGCTCGCCGGGAATGTTGCGCGTCTTGCGCGCTTCCTGCTGGTATTTTTTGAAGTCGATGGGGGTCATTTCGAAGATCCTTTCAGGCGCGGACATTATCATGACCGCCCGCCGCGCGCCAGCCGGATTTAGCAGGACGAACGTGTCTTAAACCATCAGCCTTTTCAACAAATCACTGTCAACTTCCGACCCTTATTGATTGTCTGATAATTTCCATTGTGGAAAATTACGTTCTGCTTGCCGGTCGCCAAGCAGCGGTAAGACGTTTCGCATCCACTATCTGTTCCTGGGTCATGTGTGCTATTAAATCGCCCATCTCGTTATAATCATCCTTCCACCATACAGCGACAAGTGCCCGCCACAAAAACGCCTGCACAAAGTCTTTCTCTACGCCCAAGCCCTTCCAATACATAACGCTGAGGGCATACTGTGCTGATTCAACCCCTGCAACCATCCGGCGGAAATGCTCCTGAGTGCCGTTACGATTATATAGCGCTTCAAGCTGCGATACCTTGGGCACACGGCCCTGTCCGGCGGCCTTATGAAACCACTTAGCGGCCTCTGCGTAATCCTGCTTTACTCCGTGCCCTTCGTCATAAAGGCGGCCCACAGCGTATTGAGAAAAGGGATTTCCTTGATTTGCAGACCGGCAATACCATTTCAGGGCTTCCGCATAGTCTTGCTTTATGCCGCCTAAGTCATAGCCCTTAGCATATGCATTGCCGAGTGCCCACTGTGCATATGCGTCGCCCCGGTCGGCAAACCTATGTAAGTTTTTTTCGGGCCATCTTTTGAGGCCGGGGAGGAATAACGATACGAGCGAGAGGGCTTCAAATAAAGTCATAAGTGTCATACCGGCCGGGGGCCTGAAATGGATGTGTGATAATGTTTCTTACAAAAAATCCCCTACACCATCAGCCTTTTCAGCAAATCCCCGCGTGACAGCGCATTCTGCAGTTCTGTCGTGTCGAAACCGTTGCGGATCAGCTTCGCGCGGGAGAGCGCCTGCATGATGCGCGGTTCTGAGGTGTTGTAGAGGTCGAGCTTGTCGGAGACATCGCGGCTGGCGTTGCGCAGCATGTCGATGACTTTCTGCAGATCTGCCCGCGTCATGGCGACGACCTGGTCGCCGGTCTTGAGGCCGGGGAAATGGCTGTCCGCCCTGCCGCCGCGCAGGAAGATTTCGGAGAACATGTATTTGCCCTCCCTCCCCACCGCCCAGCCCGAAGAGCCGGAGGTGAGCGCAACGACGCCCTCGCCCATGCTGAAGCCCGCATCGCCCACGATAACGTCGCTGACCGTATTGCCGAGCGCGACGACGAGCGGCGTGCCCGGCGGGTGGAAATTCAGCAGCTTGTAATGCTTGTAGTTCAGCTTGATGTTGCCGAAGCTGTCGACGTAATAGACGGACCCCTCGGGCAGGTGCGGGAAACTGCCGAGGTTGAGCGGATCGCCCAGGTAATCCAGCCCCTGCAGGATTTCATGGAAGGCATGGGCCTGCAGCAGCTTGCGGATCCTCTCCTTGCCCAGCACTTTCAACTTGTCTGAAAGATGCAGGGTCAGGTCTGCCATCGCATCGGGGAAATAATCGCGCGAGCGGAATTGCGAGCCGGCGTCGGGCACGGAGGTCTGGTAAAACGTCACCTCGCCCGCATGCACAGCCTCGTAAAACGGCGCCAGCGTATAGCCGGAGTTCACCACCAGTATCACCACGCCCGTGCGCGTCATGCCGAGCACGATTTTCTCGCCCTTGCTCTGGACGCTGACGATATTCTTGCGCGGCGCGCAGTTGGTATGGAAGATATGCCCGTAGCCGAGCTGCGAGTTGAACACCAGCTGCGCGGTCTTGAAGCCTGCGATGATCGTATCGAGCGAGGGTATCGCGCCGACGTCGATGTTCGCGGGCCAGACGCCGCGCTTGACGCAGGCCGTCACCAGCGACTGGTGCACCTCGTCATGCGCAAGGTCGTCGCGCGGATAATCGGTGAGAATTTTGAGGACAGGCGTCAGCCGGCCTTCGGCGTCGATGAGTTCCATTTTCTTGAGCACCCTTTGCTGTCCGTCATTGTCGCAAATTCCGGCGTGAAATCAAAGGGTTGAACATAAGAATTTGTTTTGACGTAATGACCCCGCCGCGCTACTATCCCTTTGAATGTCCCAACCGGAAAAAAGGCCCGAACAGCAGCCTTCCGCACGCCCTGATTTCAAGGCGGCGGCAAAGGCCATTTTGCGCGACCACCCGGAGATTGCAGGACGGACGCTGTTCATCGATCCCGCGACGCATGAAAAGACCGGCAGCCTGCGCGCGCATGCGCGCGGCTTTCTGTCCGGCGCGTTCCGGAAGGCAGTGAAAAAGGCCGGAGCGGGCATTATCCGCACAAAACATGTCGACGCCGTTTTGTTCGCCGCAGGGAACGAGCCGCCCGATGAGGCGCTGTTCCGCCTGCACCACGATGCCGCGCGCCTGATTGTCCCGCGCGGGAAAAATGTCGACAAGTTCTTCGGCGCGCTCTTCGATATTCCCTATGCCGCCGAAAATGCGGCCGCGGACGCCTATGCCGCCATCCGCCACCTGCGCAGCGGCGGAAATGGCGACCTGATTGGCCGCATCCGCCAAAAACGCGCCGCCGAATTCCTGCATACCGGCGCGCCGGAGCATCTGACGAGCTTCGCTCTCGATAAAATTATTTTTGGCGGCAAGGCTTTCACGGCGCTGAAAAACGAGGAAGTCGTCGAGGCCGTCCAGAAGATCGTCGCCGCCCATACGCCCTCCCGCGCCGACAGCGACGCGCTGGTGCAGGAATTCGCACCGCTGAAAGGCAAGCCGCTGGATGAGGCGGGGCTGAAGCTGCTGGCGGAAATCGCGCAGGCGTCGAAGAACCCCTGGGCGAAGGAACTGGCGGGGTTTCTGTTGCCGAAAGCGGCGCTCCCTACGCCGCAGCCGATTGCGGCAGCTGCGCATGATCCAAAAAGCAAGACACCATAGGTTTGGCTGAGAGTTTGATAGTACCCTCACCCTAACCCTCTCCCAGAGGGAGAGGGTTAGGGTGAGGGTACTTACCGAGCTTACGCCTTCTTCCTCCAACTTGGCTCCGTCTTGTTCAGGAAGGCGTTCAGCCCTTCCTTGCCTTCGTCCGACGCGCGGGCCTCGGCGATCTGGCGGACGGTGAGGTCGATGACTCTTTCGTCGATCGGCTTGCCCACAAGCTCCAGCATCAGTTTCTTGCCGCGTCCCTGCGCGGAAGGCGCGCCGTCCATCAGCGCAGAAATGATTTTCGCCGCCACCGCGTCAAGCTGCCCCGCGGCTGCGACTTCATGCACGAAGCCGATGCGATACGCGGTTTCGGCATCGAAGCGTTCCGCCGTCATGAAATAGCGCCGCGCCATGCGCTCGCCCATCGCGTTGATGACATAGGGCGCGATGATGGAGGGGATAAGCCCGATGCGCACTTCCGACAGGCAGAACTGCGCGCCCGTTTCCGCCACGACGATGTCGCAGCAGGAGGTGAGGCCCACGCCGCCGCCGAAGATATTGCCGTGCACCAGCGCGATGGTCGGCTTGGGCAGGAAATTGAGTTCCTTCAAAAGCACGCCAAGGCGCATCGCGTCCTTCACGTTTTCGTCATAGCTGTACCCGGCCGACTTGCGCATCCAGTTCAGGTCGCCGCCCGCGCAGAAGCTTTTCCCGTTGCCGCGCAGCACGAGTGCGCGCACGGAAGCATCCGCCCCCGCCTTGCGCACCAGCGCCGTGAGTTCGTCCATGACCCCTTCGTTGAAGGCGTTATGCACCTCCGGGCGGTTCAGCGTGATGGTGGCGATGTGGCTTTCGGTTTTATAGAGAATGTTCTGTTCGGTCATTTTTCTTCCTTCACTTCGGCGCCGTCCGCATTTTGGCCTCGATGCTCTCCATATAGGGCGCAAGCGCCGTATCCAGCTCCCTCTCCTGCCGCGACTTGGTCGGCCAGAGCGCGACCCAGACGATCACCACCGCCGCAAGAGTCCAGAGCCGCGCATGAATCAGCAGCAGCACAACCGCGCCCGCCATCGCCATCATCAGCGACCTGTAGGCCACGATCTTGTCGCGCAGGTCCGCGGGCAAATCCTCCGCGCAGGCGAAGGCGTATCTTTTCATCCGCTTGCTCATGCAGACCTGGGCCATGAATGCCAGCGTGGTGTCAAACTTGCGTTGATTGGCGGGAGAGGTCATTCCCTTACATCCTGAACACGCCGAAGCGCGGCTCGTCGATGGGCGCGTTCAGGGCGGCGGAGACGGAGAGGCCCAAGACCATACGCGTATCGGCCGGGTCGATGATGCCGTCGTCCCAGAGTCTTGCGCTGGCGTAATACGGGTGGCCCTGCGTTTCATACTGGTCGCGGATGGGTTTTTTGAAGGCTTCTTCTTCGGCAGCGGCCCAGGTTTCTTTTTTGGCCGCCATCGCGTCTTTCTTCACCTGCGCCAAGACGCTCGCCGCCTGTTCGCCGCCCATGACGGAGATGCGGGAGTTCGGCCAGGTCCAGAGCAGACGCGGATTGTATGCACGCCCGCACATGCCGTAGTTGCCGGCGCCGAAGGAGCCTCCGATAAGCACGGTGAATTTCGGCACCTGAGCGCATGAAACCGCATGAACCAGCTTCGCGCCGTCCTTGGCGATGCCGCCCGCCTCGTACTTGCGGCCGACCATGAAGCCGGTGATGTTCTGCAGGAAGATGAGCGGAATTTTGCGCTGGCAGCACAGCTCGACGAAATGCGCGCCTTTCAGCGCGGATTCCGAGAACAAAATGCCGTTGTTCGCAATGATGCCGACGGGATAGCCGAAGAGATGCGCGAAGCCGCAGACGAGCGTCTCGCCGTAAAGCTTCTTGAATTCGTCGAAATCGCTGTTGTCCACGATGCGCGCAATGACCTCGCGCACGTCATAGGGCTTGCGGCTGTCCTGCGGGATAAGGCCGTAAATCTCTTTCGGGTCGTATTTGGGCGCCGCCGTATCGCGCACGGCCAGGTCGACTTTCTTGACGCGGTTGAGGTTCGCAACAATCTGCCGCGCGATAACCAGCGCATGGCCGTCGTTCTGCGCATAATGGTCGGTGACGCCGGACTGGCGGCAGTGCACGTCGGCTCCCCCTAAGTCTTCCGCGCTCACCTCTTCGCCGGTCGCTGCCTTCACCAGCGGCGGTCCGCCCAGGAAGATGGTGCCCTGATTTTTCACGATGATGGATTCATCCGACATGGCTGGCACATAAGCGCCGCCCGCCGTGCAGGAGCCCATGACGGCGGCAATCTGCGGAATCCCGCGTGCCGACATATTCGCCTGATTGAAAAAGATGCGCCCGAAATGTTCCTTGTCCGGAAACACTTCGTCCTGCAGCGGCAAAAACGCGCCGCCGGAATCCACAAGATAGATGCAGGGGAGATTGTTCTGCGCCGCGATTTCCTGCGCGCGCAGGTGCTTTTTCACGGTGAGCGGGTAATAGGTGCCGCCCTTCACGGTCGCGTCGTTCGCGACGATGACACATTCGGTGCCCGAGACGCGCCCGATGCCGGAGATCATGCCGGCGGCCGGAACCGTATCCTGATACGTCTTGTAAGCCGCGAAGGCGGAGAATTCGAGAAAGGGCGCGCCGGGGTCGAGCAGGTGCTTCACGCGGTCGCGGGGCAGCATCTTGCCGCGGGCAAGGTGCTTGGCCCGCGCGGTCTCCTCCCCGCCCTGCTGGATGGTCGTGAGCTTGTCGCGGAAGTCCGCGACGATTTTTTCCATCGCGGCCGTATTGGCATTGAATTCCTGGGACTGGGACGAAAGCTGCGATGCGATTTGAGCCATGAGATAACCCCCGTTTTCCGTCATACCCGCGAAAGCGGGGATCTCGCGCCGTTGTGACCGCCGGTCATCGGCGTCACGGGATTCCCGCTTGCGCGGGAATGACAGCATAAACTGATGGCGCGATTATAGGACAACAAAACAGGCGGCTCAAACAATATGAGCCGCCTGTTGTATGTAAAAGAATGGCTTTTAAGGCTTCAGGACCGGCGGTACGACCTTCGGCGCTGCAGGTTTCTCCGCATCCGGCGCGGGGCCGTTTACGGCCTTGTCGAAGCCCTGCGACGGCGACGGCGCGTTGGTGAGGCCCGGCGCGGGCGGCTGGTTGTCGTTGTTGGACGGCGCCAGCGTCACCTTCAGACTGTCGCGCGCGCTTAAGACCTGCGTCAGCGCGCTGATCGTATCCGCGCTCTGGTGCGCGTCACGCGTGGCGGCGCGCGTAATCACGGCCCCTGCCATGACATAGATCGCCGCCGAATAGAGGCTCCAGGCCACCGGTGCCGCCGGCGGAACCAGGATGGCCAGCGCGGCAAGGCCGACAGCCCCATACAGGCTGTAGTCCGAGATTTTATCGGCGCGGTTGAAAACCGTGAACAGCTTGCCGGCGCGCTTCTTCATCCTGTCGGCGAAGCCCTCCTGCCTGGATTCTTCCTTGACCTTGTCGAGCATTTTGGCGTTCACGGCGTTGCCGAGCGCATAGATGCCGGAGATGAAACCGACCGCCCCCGCCACGAGCGACGCGACGCCCGTCAGGGCTGCCGGCGGGAATACGGCGGCGATGGCGATGCTGGCGGCGATGCCGCCCAGCGTCCACCACAGGCGTTTTTTCCCTTTCGCGTAGGCGCGGCTTTGTTCCTTGTCGGCCTCTTCGGCGACAAGGCGCTGGCTTTCACTGGAAAGGATGGGGGCTTGGGTCATTGTCAGGTCTCCTTCAGGGTTGAGGGGGATCGTACGGCAATAATCAAGCTGTTTTGCGCTCCCTGGTCTCGGGGCGGCGGGGCGCGGCCTGCGTGTTTGCGGGCATGACGAAGACGTCATTCCACATCACCGGCGCATCGCCGTTGGCGGGCGGCAGCCGGGGGATGATATTGGGCGAAATGTCATAGCCGATCGACTGCTCGAGCGCCTGCTGCACCCGCTGTTCAGATCCGAATAATTTCCAAAGCATCATATGCTTCTGTTCTGTTGGGACTGAGTGTAGCTTATGGCAACGGACGGGGATTGTCAAGGCAATCAAGGGATTGATTAAAAAGGCTAATTTACGGACTGCTCAAGCGGTTTCATCTTGGTGACGCCGGTCATGATCTCCATGGCGAGGAGCGCCGAGATCTTTTTGTCCAGCATTCCGGCCGCGGAATTGATGAGGATGGCGGTCGCCATGCCGAGGGCGAGCGCCCGTTCCCGCGGCGACAATCCGCGCTTCTCCGCCATCCGCATGATCGCGTCGCGGTGGGTAACGCCCGCATTCGGCGACCATTCATGCGGGTAATTCACCTGGTCCACGGTCAGCGGCGGAAACGGCGAGCCGCCGATCGCCTGCGCGGTGCGCACGGTGATGGCCACCATATCGGGCATGTCGTCCTTCAGGCCGGTAATCGCCTTTATCAAATCATAAATCGTGATGTCCTGTTCGTCCTCGAACAGAAAAGCGTCCGCGGGACTGGATGTTATCCACCCGTTGCCCGCCAGTTGTTCGTCCGTATGGCAGGCGCGCAGGATATGCTCGCCGGTCAGCGCGGCGGCGGCGCCGATCACCGTTTCCGCATGCACCCCGCGCTCGTCCTGATAGGCGTCCAGCAGGTAGGTCACGACCTCGTCGGCGGTCGATTTCGTGAGCTGCCGGCGGTCTTCGGCGGTCGATGCCATGGCGTTTAGAAATATTTGTTGCGCAGGATGTCGTCGATCGTGTCGTCGAGGGGGGATTCCTTGTCCTCGTCGATATTGATGAAGTCGGAAATATTCTCGAGCGCCCAGTCGCTGCCCTCGCGGCGCATGCGCGCAAAGACCAGCGTCTGCTCGTTGCCGTCGTGCTCGAACGAGTTCCCGATCAGCTGCTTTTCGTCCTTGGTGCGGATCAGGGCGCACTGGCCGCCCTTGATCTTGTCGAAGCCGTAATCTTCCGACGCGACGACGAAGAAGACGGCGTGTACGTTGTCCGCGATGTCGCGCAGACTGATCAGGATTTCCTCGTCGAAGCCCACGCCCACGCCGTCCGGGTCGTCGCCGGAATGCAGGATGGCCAGCTGCGACCTGTCCGCGCCCTTGGGCACCATCGTATAGGGCGAGATCAGGCCGACAAGCTTTTTGTCCTTGTCGTACTTGAAGCATAACAGGTCGAGGTTATAGGAGGGCTTGGTGAAGTCTTCCTTCATATCCTCGCCCATTTTCTTGATTTTGGTGCGCACGTCGGCGCTGGCATCAAAACTGTTCGCGATCTTGGGCGAGGCGGAAAGATTGCGCCCGAACGTCCCCACTGCGCCGTAGAGCGCCGAAAACCCGCCCGCCGTCGCGATCTTGAAATAGGCGGCCGCCGCGTTGTTCGAGGCCGTGATGAACTTGATGTGATCAATCTCACGCGGCTCCCACTTCAGCCCGACGCGGATATGCGGCGTGTTCGCACTGTTGATGACGACTTTTTCCGGTTTTGTCATGGCGCTTCCCCTGTTTCAGCCCTGAGGAAAAGGATAACCCAAGACGCATAGGGCGACAAATGAAAGTGGCGGTGCAATGATTCTGAAAACATTATATTCCCGTCATCCCCGCGAAGGCGGAGATCCAGTACCGTGGTAATAAAAACGGCTATGGCAAAGCCTGAATCGCAAGCTGTTTTATAACTAACGGTACTGGATTCCCGCTTTCGCGGGAAAGACGATAAGGTTTACGGCTTCGGCCCGCTCTTTTTCGGCAGCTTGAGGCCCTTGGGCGGTTTTTTGAGCCTGGCGAAGTTTTTCTCGAAGGCCGCGCGCAGCTTCTGCGACTGGTATTTGTCGAGGATGTCGAGGCAGTCCTGGTCGATTTCCTTCTTGTGCGTGCGCAGCATGTCGTCGATGTCCGCGCCCTTCGACAGCAAAAATTCCACCGTCGCGTCGTCCTGCCGCTTGGCGGCGTAGAGCAGCGCCTCGGAGCCCGAGGCCTTCACGTTGGCGCCCCTGTCGACGAGGAAGCGCACCATCTCGGCATTGCCCATCAGGGCCGCGGTGCGCAGCGGCATGTCGTTGTCGACATGGATGTCGATGCCCTGCTTGAGCGCCTCTTCGGCTAAGCCGACGAGGCCGGTTGCCGCCGCGGTGATGAGTTCGATGCTGTTGTCGTCGGCCACCTGGGAATCTCCGTTAAAGTTTGAATTTGCGCGCGTCGTTCTTGAGCTTCTCAAACTGGCTTTCCGGGTCGACCTTCACCGGCGGCGGCTCCTTCGCGGCAATCGCCTCGGCTTCCGCCTTCGCCATGTCGGTCTTCAGGTCGGCGATAATCAGGTTGATAACGCGCTTCTGCGTCTTGCCGGGCGTTGCATCGACGACATTGGCAAGGCCTTCGAGGTATTTATCGAGCAGCTTCGGCGGCAGGGCCTGCCAGCGGCGCTCCTCTGTCAGGCGCTCGGCCACGTCGGTGACGAAGCTGCCGATTTCGGCCATGGCCATGCGCAGCTCCATCGGGTCGGCCTCGGCCTTCATTTCCATGAATTCCTCGCCCGTCGTCGCCACGGCCAGCGTCGCGACCAGCAGCTTCATAGCCAGCGGGTTTTTCGCTTCCAGCAGCACCTCGGGCCCCTCGCCCCGGTCGCCGCGGAAAAGCGCGATGAGCTCAGCCACTTCGGGGTTGAGTTTCTTTTCCACCTTCTCGACGGGAACCCAGCCCAGCAGATGGTCGGCCGACAGCACGGCCGCCGAAACGGAGTCGAGGCTGTCGGTTTCCAGGAGCAGGCGAAACACCGGGTTATCGAACTTGGGGGCGAGAGCGGCGCCCTTCGGCCCGTAGTCGTTGCCCGCATAGTCTTCGCGGATGGCGTCCGTGAACACCTTCAGGGTGTCCTTCACGAGCGGATCATTCTCCACATCGGCAAGCTGCAAGCCCATTTTTTGTCTCCTTGAAATTTGCATATTCATAGACCCGCCCGGATGCGGGGTCAAGGCACTATGGGAAAAAAACTACTCGTCATCCCCGCGAAGGCGGGGATCCAGTGGGCCGAAGGCCCACATAAATTAAATGCGCGCCATGCGCGCTGGATTCCCGCCTTCGCGGGAATGACGAGCCTTAATTATTATGAAAATTATTTCACTTTAAACTTCGTCTTCGCCACCTGCTTCATGACCTCATACGGGCTGTTAGGGTCGATGCGCGGGGCGGCGGAGGTGAGCTCTTCGGCGGCGGTTTCGGCGATGGCGGCTTTCAGGCTCTGCACGGCGGAGGCCACGCCGCGCTTTAATACTGAACTTTCAGCCATTTGACTGACGTTCTCCATGCCTTCGATGAACTTGTCGAGCAGCTTCGGCGGCATATCGCGCAGCAGGCCGGTTTCGATCATGCCATCGGCCAGCGCCACCACGTTATGCGCGCCGGCGTCGATATGCGGCTTGAGCTCGGGGAAATCGTGGCAGTCCAGCAGTTTGCGGTAAGCATCTCCGGTAACTTCTGAGGAGAATTCCGCCAGCACAACGCGCAGCGCGGAGACGTTGCGCGCGGCGAAGATATGCCCCGGGCCCTCTTCCCGCACGCGGGTGGCGCGGGACAGGTCCAGCACCTCCTGCACGGACGGCGGCAGCGCCCCGCTATGGAACAGCGTATCGTTCTCCCCCGCCAGCACGGCGGAGACCGCGAGCGGATCAAGGCAGCCGCTTTCCAGCATCATCTTCATGATGGGGTTCTCATTCACATCACCACCCAGGCCGATTTCGCCAATATCCCCGACCATGGCAACCGTTTCCTGCACGACGAGATCGTTCCAGATGTCTGTGTCCTGAATGCGCATAGTGAATATACATAAAGCAGGCTGGAGCGGGTGTCAATCCCTATCCTGCACCACCCCCATGCGCCACCCCGGCGAAGGCCGGGGTCAAGCATCTGTCAGCACAAAATGGAGGGTATCGTCTTGAAACGATCTCCGCCATCTCTCACTTAAACATTCGTGACCCCGGCCTTCGCCGGGGTGGCGATGGTTGAGAGAAGGCCTCATTAATTAAAACAACTTAAACTTCTTCTTCAGATTCAAGATGCTGTCGCTGATGACCTGCACCGTGGAGCGCTGGTAGCCGCCCGAAAGCAGCATGACGATGGGGACTTTCCGGTCGAGCGCATAGCCGAAAACCATCTCGTCGCGTTTGATCACCCCTTCGGGCGTAATGTCGAGCGCGCCCAGCGGGTCCCCCTTCAGCAGGTCGGTGCCCGCGTTATAGATGATGAGATCGGGCTTGAATTCCACGAAGGCCTTGTCGAGCGCCTTCTGCAGGCGGTCGAGATATTCGGTGTCTGACGTAAAAGACTCCAGCTCGATTTTCAAATCGATGCCATCCTTCGCCGCGGTGTCATGCGGAAAAATTTCCTTGTTGTAGGCGTCGATAATATAAACGTCGTCATCCCCCTTGAAATCCGTCTCATGCCCGTTGCCCTGATGCGCGTCGAGGTCGATGATCATGAATTTCTGCGCCTGTTTTTCCTGCCTTAAATATTTCACGATAAGGCTGATATCGGCCAGCGCGCAGAACCCCGACCCGTTTGCATAGGACGCATGGTGAAACCCGCCGCCGAGGTTGACCGCCCAGCCGGTTTTCATCGCCGCCTGCGCCGCCAGCAGGCTGCCGCCCATCTGGTACATCATGGGCACCAGCAGCACGTTGCGGGCGAGGCGCGCGGGGAAAAAGCGCAGGAACGGCAGTTCCGCGATGCGCGCGAGCACCCAGGGCGATTGCAGGCTTTGCAGGTATGCGTCGCTATGCGCAAGATGCATCAGCGCATCATCCGGCGGCGCGGCCTCGATCAGCTGGTTTCTTTTCAATGCCTGGTGCGCCAGCAGGTTATCGAGGATTTCGCCGTATTTCACGCTGTCGAAGGGGTGCAGTTTCTCGAAGCCGAAAAACTTTATGTTGTAATTGTCGCTGTAGACGATCGGCAGCCTGCCCGTGAAATCCTGCGGCAACTGCAGCGGCGACATTGATTTTTCCGTCATGAACGCCGCCCCCGTCAGCAGCAGCCATATCGCCACGAAGCACGGAATATATATGCGCGTGATCCGCCGGAGGGCTGCTTTGTTGAAAATGAAGTTCTTGAGGTTCATGGCATCCATAACCATAATGTCATTCCCGCGCCCGCCGTCGCTAAAGCTATGGCGGGTCTGGGTACTTGTCCTCCGAAGCCTTGGCGTAGGCGGAAAAGGCGGGAATCCAGTACCGTGGTCATAAAAACGGCGACGTGCAGGCTGACAGGCCGCTGTTTTGATAACTACGGTACTGGATTCCCGCTTTCGCGGGAATGACAATGTTTTTTCCCGCCTCCACTTCCCCCCTTTCAGTGTTAGATTAATAACTCAAATAAAGAAGGTTTCAGCCCATGCCCTCCCATACCCAGACCACCGACAAGATTTTCTACGAAAAGAACAAGCTCGACCCCGATGCCGCGCGGAAGCTGGTGGATGCCAGCCTGCAGGGCGCGGACGACGGCGAGCTGTTCATGGAGTATGTGCAGAGCGAATTTTTCGGCTGGGACGATGGCCGCTTAAAGACCTGCACCTATGACACCGACATGGGCTTCGGGTTGCGCTCGGTCGCGGGCGAGACCTTTGGCTTCGCACATTCGTCGGAGCTGTCGGAAAAATCCATCGCGCGCGCGGGCGAGACGGTGAAGACCGTGCAGCAGGGCCACGGCGGCACCATGGACCTCAATCCCCACGGCACCAACCGCCAGCTGTATATCGACGACAACCCGCTGCTGGGCGTGCCCTTCGAGAAAAAGGTCAAGCTGCTGCAGGATATCGACGCCTATGTGCGCGCCAAGGACCCGCGCGTGAAGCAGGTTTCCATCCAGGTCGCCGCAACATGGAAGGCCGTGCAGATTCTGCGCGCGGGCGGCCACAAGGCGGCGGATATCCGCCCCCTCGTCCGCATGAACGTCTCCGTCTATCTCGACGACGGCAAGGGCCGCATGGAAGACGGTTACTACGGCTTCGGCGGGCGCTATTCGTATGACAAGATTTTCGACGAGAAAACCTGGAAGGCCGCCGCCGACGAGGCGCACCGGCAGGCGAGTGTGAACCTCACCTCCATCCCAGCACCCGCGGGCGAAATGGTGGTCGTGCTCGGCCCCGGCTGGCCCGGCATTCTGCTGCATGAAGCGATTGGTCATGGCCTCGAGGGCGATTTCAACCGCAAGAAAACCTCCGCCTTCTCCGGCCTTATCGGCAAGCAGGTCGCGTCAAAAGGCGTAACGGTCGTGGATGACGGCACCATGCCCGACCGCCGCGGCTCCATCACCATCGACGATGAAGGCACGCCCAGTCAGCGCACCACGCTGATCGAGGACGGCATTCTGGTGGGATATTTGCAGGACCGCATGAACGCGCGCCTGATGGGCGTGAAGCCGACCGGCAACGGGCGGCGCGAAAGTTACGCCGACCACGTGATGCCGCGCATGACCAATACCATCATGCTGAACGGCAACATGAGCGCGGAAGAAATCATCAAATCCGTACCGAAAGGCTTGTATGCCGTGAATTTCGGCGGCGGGCAGGTGGACATCACCTCCGGCAAATTCGTCTTCTCCGCCTCCGAAGCCTATCTGATCGAAAACGGCAAAATCGGCCCCGCCGTCAAAGGCGCGACACTCATCGGCAACGGCCCCGACGCCCTCACCAAAGTCAAAATGATCGGCAACGACATGAAACTCGACGACGGCGTCGGCACCTGCGGCAAAGACGGCCAGAGCGTGCCGGTGGGCGTGGGGCAGCCGACGTTGAGGATAGATGGTTTGACGGTGGGGGGGACGAAGACTTAGAAATAATTAGACTGAGATGGATTGAAATTTTTCTAAAAATGTGCTATGTTCATGGCGGGAGAAAAGGGCCAAAGGCCCTTTTCTCCCGCCATGATACGATTCTTAAAACGGCGACTGGTGACACGCGATTTTTTTGAGGCGCTTCTTAAACTTTTTTTACGTTTCATCTTCACCGAATTCCTCCAACATTTGTGGCATTTCCTGACTATTATAATAGCACTTTTTCCTATACATTTCAAGGAAATGGCCCAAAATTCCACGCTCTAAAATGTCTCGCGAATGTCATCGAAAAAATTGAAATACGCATTATTCGCCCTCATCGCAATTACCACCACCACAATTGGATTATGCGCCACCGGCAACTTTCCTCTTCAGGGGACTGGCCAATGGGCAGCGACGGTGACACGAGTTAGAGCAGTTGCCGAGGCGGTCAAAACTTTCCAAGAGCGTTACCACGCATTACCAGGCGATATGCCGAATGCCGGAAAGGTAATCCCGGGCTGCACTGGAAAAGACGGCAGCGACTGCAATCCTGTTGCGGCCACTTCTGGCGATGGAATTATCGGCGACCCAGATTTCGCCAAAACGTGGAAATCTCCCATTACCGCCATGACCACGGTTCCCGCCACATCTGCGGCAGACGAAACCACCTTGTTCTGGGCGCATCTCAGTCTTACAGGCTTGATAGGAGATATGAATGGCTCATTGGGAATAAAAAATGGCGTTCCCATCGAACAAGTTGTAGGCGATTTGCCTGCACGGCTGTTTAATTTCAGAAACAATTACTTTATCGTTGGCTTTGCCGACGGCAGACCACTTCCGGCAGAGCTCTCTCCGAAAAGCGAAGGCCTGAAAGGAATCGTGCTCGTGTTGATGAGCGATGAGGTTCTCCATGGCGACGCTGAAATGAATGTAGCGGGCATGCAGGCCCTGACACCTCGTCAAGCTGCTATGTTCGACCGAAGCATGGATAATGGCGGACCTGACACCGGATATGTACAGGCATATGGTGCTGCCAATTGCTTTAAAACGTATTTTCCCACTCCAAATTCTCAGGGAGATGCTTTTTACAATGAAAAACTGAACGAACGCGCCTGTGGCCTGATATTTAAAATCGCCGACAGCCCGAAAGATGTCATTCCAAAGAATCCCCGGCCTTCGCAGGGGCAGGCTCCACGCTAAAGGAATCTTTTCCCGTGAAGCCATCGCGCCGCCGGTCTTGCTGAGACCGTCCCTTCCCCTTTTTGTCATTCCCGCGAAAGCGGGAATCCAGTACCGTTGTCATCAAGACAGCTCCCTGTCAGCCTGCACGCCAGCCGTTTTTATAACCACGGTACTGGATCCCCGCTTTCGCGGGGATGACATTTAGGCGTATAATAAACGCCATGACAGTATTCCCCCCGCACAAAAAAGCCATGTACCGTTACCTAGACGCCTTCAGCTCGGGCGATCTGGAGGGGGTGCTGGAGCTTTTCGCCGAAGACGCCGTGGTGCATTCGCCCACTCAGGACACGCCGAAGGCGCCGAAGGACTTTTACCCCGCGCTGCTGGAGCGCACGAAGGGCACGGTCTTCACGCCCCGGCACGCCTTTGAAGGCGAGCGGCACGGCATGACCGCCGTGCTGTTCGACTACCGCAAGCCCTTTCCCGGCGGCGGCATGCATGTTTTCGACTGCGTCGATGTTTTTTCCTTCGACGACGCGGGGAAGATCAAGGAGCTTTGGATTGTGTTTGATACGAAGAATCTTTCCAAAACCTGACGATTTCTCTTCCCCCTCTGGGGGAAGAAGGGGCCCGCCGTCAGGCGGGAAGATGGGGGTACTCCGTGCAACAATCGCCCTTGCTGGACGAAGTACCCCCACCTTCCCGTTGCACGCATGCTTCGCATGCGCATATAAAGCAACAGGTCCCCTCCTCCCCCAAAGGGGAGGAGATTAAGGAGGAACGCGTGCCCAAACCCAAAACCATCCGCGTCAGCGACCGCATGCAGCGCGGTTACACCTATCAGCTGACCGCGCCGATGGGCAAGAAATTCGACCCCGGCTTCAGGCCCCATTACACGCCCAAGGAAATGCTGGAGATGGGCGTGTTCGAGGGCAAGTACCTGAACGACTGCAAAAAGGAATTTCCGGCCGACTGGTTTAAAAAGGCGAAGATTTCGGCCACCCCCGACCCGTCGCTGAATTATTTCAAAATCAAAAGCCGCCAGCCGCTGCAGGTCTGGCGCGACAAGGGCTGGATTATCGGCCCCGACCCGCGCGGCTGGTTCCAGTGGTATTGCCGCTATTACATGGGCCGCCGCATCCCCGATATCGACGCGCACCAGATAAAACGCTGGCGCGCCTTCGCGCGGCACGCGGCGCAGGTGAAGGCCAACTGCATGCCCGGCGACTACTCCTGCCGCCCCCGCCAGCGCCAGGCGCTGCTGCAATGGGCGTATAATGCGTTGATTTAACAAACATCGTCATTCCCGCGAAGGCGGGAATCCAGCGCGCGGCAAGCGCGCATTTTATAAATCGTGCAGGCCTTCGGCCTGCTGGATCCCCGCCTTCGCGGGGATGACGACAAAAAGAAAGACCCCGGCGTGCGCCGGGGTTACGATTAAATCTTGAACTTCCCCACCGGCGAATTGCCCGCAGCCGGCTCAGGTTTGCTGCCGGGCGCGCGGCCGCCCAGGACTTTCAGCTTCTTCGCGGCAAGATCGACAGCCTCCTCCGCAAGGTTCGCGAAGGGTTCGGCCTCGCCGACCGACTCCGCCCCGGTTTTCAGGTTGCGCGTCACGGTCATGCGCTCGCGGGTTTCAAAGTTGAAGATTTCGGTTATTTTCCGCTGTAGCGCGGGCAGCGTCGAGATTTTGGCGACCTGCGTGGGCGTGGCCAGCTCCCATATCTCCATCGGCGCCTCGCGCATGCGGTCGTTGGCGGCCGTCTGCGGGTCGACGATCAGCATCATTTTGGGCCCGGCTTCCTTGGCGAGCTGCGTGGCCGTGAGGCCGTCCTTGCCCGCGATATCGATGCGCGCGCCCCTCTGCACCAGGTATTCCGCCACGCCGCGCCGCCCGTTGCGGATGGCCATATGCAGCGGCGTGTCCTCCGTGTCGCGCGTGCGCACGTTGACGTCGGCGCCATGCTCGACCAGCGCCTTCACGACGTCCATTTCGCCCGAGGCCGCGGCCTTGTGCAGCGGATAGACGTAGTTGTTGTCATGGGTGTTGGGGTTGGAGCCTTGCGCCTTGATAATCGGGATGATCAGCGAGGGCTTGCATTTTTCCATCGCAAGCATCAGGGGCGTCAGGTTGTCCTTTCCCTGCGCCTCGAAATCGGGCCCGTGTTGCAGGAGGAGCCGTATCGCGTCGCCCTGGCGAAACTGGATGGCGATATGCAGCGCGGTGTTGCCGAATGAATCCGCCGTATTTATGCTGAACTTCTTGAGGCAGGCCTTCAGTTCTTCAACGTCTCCCGTCATTGCGGCCTCGAAGAAAGACTCGCGGCTCCTGAAGAATGCCATCTGTGTCCATGCCTCCAATCGTTCTGAACAATGCCTACTGTATGTATAGGAATTATCCCAAGCTATTTTTGAAACGTCAAATTGCACGGTGATTATGCATTTCAAGCGGCTGAAGATACTAGCGGAATCCCAATGGTTAACGCTGGGCGAAAACGCCCCGAATCACCCCCGCTATGCTGTCATTCCGGCGAAAGCCGGAATCTCGCAGGCCGAAGGCCTGCTGTTTATAAAGGCGCGCTTTCACGCGCGAGATCCCGGCTTTCGCCGGGATGACAGTGAAGGTTTACGCCTTCAGCCTTAGCGGCTTTTTCACGGGCAGGTCGCGGCGCAGGAAGGTGGCGGTTGTGTTAAGCTTGTGCATGTATTGCATCAGGGGAAAGTAACCGGGTTCGATCCCCTTTGCCGCGCAGAATTCCTCGCCGTCCGGCATAAGATTTCCGCGGTTGTCGACAAGAATTCTGGTTTCATCCACGGCGTCCAGCAGGCGCATGTCGGAAAAGGCCGTACCGTGTTCCGGCGAATGAGAGACCTGGCTGACCTTCACCGGCTCGCCCACCGCGTCGAGATAGACGCAGAAGCCCTTCGCAGGCGGACGGCTGAAAGACCCGCGCAGGCCCGGCTTCGGCCGCTCGTCGTTTTCCACGGCCTTGCGTTCCTGCGCCAGCGAATACCAGAGGTATGTTTTCATGGTGTCGCCAGCCCCTTCAGTTTCAGCGGCCTGTGCACCTCAATGCGGCTGCGCAGGTAATCGGCGGTGCGGTCCAGTTCCCGCATGTAATCGAGAATGGAAAAGAAATCGGGCTCGATGCCCTTTGCCGCGCAGAATTCGAATCCCGCCGGCTGCAGCTGGCCCCCGTCTCTGGAGGTCAGGCATACGGCCTTGTCCACCACGTCAACAATCCGGATATCCTTGAAGCCGGTGATGTTCCCGGGGCCTTGCGTGACATTGGATACCATGACCGGCTCGCCCATTGAATCGAGATACAGGCAGACGCGGTAGGGCAGATCGGAATTCCGGACGTTGCGCTGAAAGGCCGCGGAAGCGCCGCTCCCGCGCTTCTCTCCCGCCGCTTCCGCCGAATACCAGAGATATGCCGTCACGCCGTTACCCGTCCCTTGAATGGAGCCCCACTAAGGTATTTAATTCGTTCGATATTATATGTTTTTATGGTAAATGTCAAGGCCGGATCACGCGCCGCATGACAAGCCTCATCACCCTGTATTACAAAGGAAAAGGCGCTTCCACCTCACGCGGATGAATATCATGCCCCCTGCCCTGGATCACGAAAAATTCATGCGCCTCGCCTATGAGCAGGCGCTCAAAGGCTACAACGAAGGCGGCTGCCCCATCGGCGGGGTCATCGTCGACAATGCGACGGGCAAAGTTCTGGGCCAGGGGCACAATGCGCTGGTGCAGGAAGGCAACCCCGTCATCCACGGCGAAATGGCCGCGATGCGTGCAGCCGGGCGGCTGAAGAACCGGCATGACACGACGATGTACACCACGCTGCAGCCCTGCTTCATGTGCACGGGGACCATCGTGCAGTTCGGTTTTCCGCGCGTCGTGATCGGCGATGTCGTAAATGCGTCGTCGGATGAAACGGTGCGCTTCATGAAGGCGCGCGGCGTCGAGGTGATCGTCCTCGACCCCGCTTCCAGCCCTGCGGCAAAGGACTGCATCGCCCTTTGCGCGAAGTTCCGCCGGGAAAAGCCTGAGCTGTGGCTGGAAGACTGGGGCGGCGGACCGAACCCGACTCTTCGCGGTCGTCATCCCCGCGAAAGCGGGGATCCCATCGAATAGAGAACGGTGCTTACGTCATGAGATTCCCGCTTTCGCGGGAATGACGGTCAAGGTTTTGGGCTTTGCTGTTGCTTCGGCAGCGGGGGTTGCGCAGAAGCTGCCGGGTCGTTCGCGGGGGTTTCGGTCGCCTTCTGCTCGGCGACTTCACCGAAAAAATCGCGGAGCCACGTCACCCCCTTATGGGTTTTTTCCAGTGCTTTCTCGACATGCGCGGGCTCAGCCACGGGTTCGCCCGGCTTCTGCTGGCGCGATTGCTTGAGCAGGCGCAACAGGGAACGCAGGCCCATCTCGCCCGCCGTCAAGCCGGTGCCGATGACGATGTCCTTTACTTTATCCGCGATAAGGGCTTTCGAGCCGAAAAACGCGCCCACCGCGCCTAAGCCCACGCCCAGCGTCGTGGCTCCCGCGGTCGCCCACCAGCCGAGCGCGAAATGCGAGGCGACAGCGGCCCCGCCCATGCCGCCCAGGATCAGCCCGGCCGGCATCAGGACGGCGCCGATAACCACCGCGAGGATGGCGGTCTTGATGATCTTGCCCCTCAGTCCGCGCACGCGGTTGAGGACTTCCTCCTGGGTGACGGCTTTCATTTCGTCATTCGCAGCGGAGGGCTGCGTGGTTTGTTGCGCGGGTTCGTTCATGATGATCTCCCGAAACGGAACTTGCGTTTCTTCGCTTGAGGTTTTGCGGCTTCCGCCATGTCGTGGAAGTTCTCCGCCTCATGCGCCCAGCTCATGGTCTTGTGGGCGAAGGCGGCGATTTTGTCGCGCGGCATGAATTGTTCCGGATGCTCCAGCGCGCTGTCGACCGCGTCCTGCAGCTTGTCCTTCATGACGCCAAGGCCCGGCGCCGCATTGATGATGGGCTGGTGGCCGCCGCGCGTCAGCGCCGCGACCGGCGTGCCGCAGGCCAGCGATTCCATGACCGTCATGCCCAGCGTCTCGGTTTCGGAGGGGAGCACGAAAAGCTTCGCGCCAGCGTAGTATTTGCCGAGGTTGGCGCCCTGCTGGTAGCCGGCCCATTCGACTTCAGGGTGTTTCGCCTTCAGCTCCTCGAAAATCGGGCCGGTACCGACGACGATTTTCCTGATGCCGCGCGTGTCGAGATTGCAGAAATCCTCGACGCCCTTGCCCGGCGCGACGCGGCCGATGCAGACGATGTATTCTTCCTTCGACGGGCTTTCTTCCGGCTTATAGGGGCGGAAAATCTTCGTGTCGACGCCGCGGTTGACGAGGTGGATCTTTTCGCCCTTCAGCCCCCAGTCGACGAGGCCTTCCTTCAGCTCGGGCGTCGCCGCCATGACGGCGTCAGCTTTCTTGTGGAAGCGCTTGAGGAACGCCAGTGTCGCCTTCGCGGCGACATCGCGCGGCACGCCGGGGATGCCGAAGCCTTCTTCCTTCACGTATTGCTGCCAGTTGGTGTGGAAAGCGGAGGACACGGAAATGCCGTGCTTTTTGCAATAGTTCATGGCGCGCAGGCCCATGGGGCCTTCGGTCGCGATATGCACATGCGCGGGTTTCAGGTCGCCGATGCGCTTGTCCATATCCCGGGTGGACGGGAAGACGGTGCGCAGGCTCTTCTGCTGCGGCACGGGAAAGGGCCGGTTGTGGTGGAGCATCCCGCGTTTTTTCGGTTCGCCCGGATAATCGAAGGGCGTCAGGTAGCGCACGTCATAGAATTGCTTCAGCGGTTCGTCGAGGCCCTGATAGGTGCGCACCACGCCATTCACACGCTCCATGTCGGCGGGTGACAGCGGCACGGCATCGGGGTGTTCAAGGGCGGCTTCGGTGACGATGAGAAGGACGGGCTTGGAAGGCTTGGACATGATAATAAAATCTCCCGGACGGAATCGGTATAATATGTAATCCGCCGGGACGGTACCATTTTATGGAATACGAAGCAACTTTTTTGGATTTCCGCGTCTATTCAGAGCGTTAGCCGGAAACCACCTGGTTGCGGCCCTTCTGCTTCGCCTGATAAAGCGCCTCTTCCGCCGCCTTGATGACGTCGTCGTCGCTTCTGCTGCCGTCGATCAGCGTCACGCCGCCCGAGAAAGTCACGCGGACCTTTTGCTGACGCACGGCGAAGAAGGACTCCGTCACCTTGGCGCGGAATTTTTCGAGGCTTTCCTGCGCGTTCTTCAGGTTGCAGCCGGGCAGGATGACGCCGAAGGCTTCCCCGCCGCAGCGGCCGATGATGTCGGTCGTGCGCAGGTGGTGGCGCAGCATATGGGAGAACATCTTGATGATCTGGTCGCCGACATGATGGCCATACTGGCTGTTGATCTGCTTGAAGCCGTCGATGTCGATGATCGCATAGGCGGCCGGGTCCTTCGTGCGCTTGCTGCGCCGGATTTCGGTGCCGAGCATGTCGGTAAAATGCTCGTGGTTAAACAGGCCGGTGAAGGTGTCATGCACGGTGACGGATTTCAGCTCCTGCGCGCGGCGCGCCCGCGACCGCACGATTCCCAGTAACTGGTCCGGCACGAAAGGCTTGACGAGGAAATCGTCGATGCCGGGGCCGGTCCCTGAGGCCTGAATCGCGTCGATTTCGTCCTGGTGCGACATGAAGACGATGGGAATGCTCAAAAACTCGTCATACTGCCGCACGATAGCGGCCAGTTCCTGCCCCGAGCACGCCGGCATCGCGTTGTCGATGAGCAGCAAATCCACTTCGTTCTGCGCGAGGAAAGCCGCCGTGTCCTTCTGCTCGGTAATGACGGATACCTTCAGCCCGGTGCGCTTCAGCGCATGCCGGTAGAATTCCAGCAATACCTCGTCGTCGTCCACGATCAGCACATGGTAATCCGGCGCGACCATATACTGGTCCGCCAGGCGCTCTATTTTTTCGACGACACGGATGACTTCCGGCCGCCCCGTGAAATAGCCCTGCGCCCCGATGCGCGCGGCGCGCAGCCGCGCCTCGAAATCGTCATAAGGCGACATCAGGATGACCGGCACGCGCGGGTTCGTCGCGCGTATGACGCGGATGTTGTCGAGGTCGCGGTCGGAAAGGTCGGTGTAGAAGAGCGCCGCCTTCAAATGGCCTTTCGCAAAAGTATCGCGGAAAGCAGGCTCGTCGCTGCAGGCGTAAACCATGTAGCCGAACTGGGCGATCTGCTCGGCCAGCAATTCGGCGGCGCCGCGCTCCGTCGGGGCCGCGACGACATAGACGTCTTCTTCGCCCTGCGCGATTTTCAGGGGCGGCGGCTCCGGCAGGATCATCCCGGCGGCTTCGCGCGGGCCGCGGTCGATGGCCTCCTGGCAGGCACGCTCCAGCGCCTGCAGTTTGTTGAGCGCTTCCTGCCTGTCCATCAGGAAAACCGCGGCATCCGGGTCCGGCGTCATGACTTTCCGGAGGGCGAGGTAAAACGGCTGGCCGGTCGCGCTGATATCCGGGAAGCCGAAGGTGATGCCGGAATCCGCCAGAAGCTGCGCCAGTGTATAAAGAGACTGCAACTCGCGCCGCGCGGGGGACATGGCCATCAGCGGTTCGCGCATGCGGCGCAGTTCGACCACGTTTTTCTTCAGCCGCTCGACATACGAGTGCTGCAGTTTCGACATGTCCTGCCTGAACTGCGAGGGGAATTTCATTTCTGGGATCATCGGGGCTTCTCCGGCCATTTTTGGGGTGAGCGCCCTTACAGGATAGAACTTATATGTTAATGACGACTTACCCGAAGGTTAAGGAAGGATTAACGCCGCCGGTTATTTGCATCAACAACGCCCCCGGGTTTACGCTATAATCGGTCAGCCGGTATATTTTTCACATGACCCTGCTCGACGACAACGATCTGCCAGAACCAGCCGCCCGGGGCGCAAAGCGTGCGCCGCAGCGCCAGGCCGCGCCCGTGAACCGCCGCGCGGAGATGCGCAAGGCGTTTTTCAAGTTTGCCGTCGGCTGCATCCTGACACTGATCATGGGCGGCATCTTCCTGAAGTTCAGCATCCTCACCACCTCCGCCGCCGTCATTGCCGTGGCGGTGCAGATCACCGCGTTCGTCATTTACTTCACAACGTCGGATATCATGACCGGGTATCATGTGACGCCGGAAAAGCAGGCAAAGCGCGATGTCATCGGCCCGGAGCGCCGCGCCGCGCGGCGCAAGACGGGCCTGCGGTTCGTCACCGGGTTGATGCTGGCCTTTCTGGCCGTCATGTCGTTCCAGCGTTACGGCGTGCTGGGTTACCCGCTGCCGTGGAAAATCACCAGCCCGTCCAGCAAGCTTTTCAACCCGCACAAATTCCGCTTCACCGATTACCGCACGCGGGCGGAAATCGACCTCGTCGCGCGCACGCTGTTTCCCGTCGGCACGCCGAAGGCCGCCGTCGACGCTATCCTGCACGACGCCGGCCATGCCTCCGTGAAACTTTACGACACGGGCATTTCATCAAAGACTTTCTGCTATACCTACAGCAGCAGCGCCTCGCGCGGGTTCCTGACCGGCGTCGTCGCCTGGGTGCTCAACAATCCCGAAGCGGACAAGCTGTGGTTTGTCTTCGTGCGCTATAACCAGCAGAGCAAGGTGACCGGCGTCAGCGGCACGGTGCAGCTCGACCAGTCGGGCACCCTGCCCTTTACGCAGGTATCCCCGCAAGAGACGACGGCGCCCTATTCGCCGCCGACGCCGGGCCCGTTCAAGTAAGTTTTTCATGATTTTCCGGGCGGCGGCTAAAGATTGAACCCGCGGGGATATTTGACGACTGTCTTTTTCACCGCTGGCGCGGCGTGTAATTGCTGCGGGACATCCGCCCAGGAAGCAAAATTGCCGAAATCGCTGATGATCCTGCAGTTCCGCGGCGCGTGTTCGAGATTCGCCAGCTTGTTGCCGGTGCAGGAGAAATCCCCGCGCACCGACTGCGGCGCATGCTGCAGCGAGGCAAGCCGGTTGCCGTTGCAGGAAAAATTCCAGCCCACGGTCTGCGGCGCGCCTTTCAGGCTCGTCAGCTGGTTCCGCTCGCAGGAGAAACTCCCGCCGACATTTTGCGGCGCGCCTTCAAGGGTCTCCAGCTGGTTGTCGTAGCAGTAGAAGCCGCCGCCGACCGTATGCGGCGCCCCTTTCAGACTTGTCAGCCGGTTGCCGTCGCAGGAGAAGCTTCCCTTGACGGCGACGGCGGAAAGATCCGGAAGCGCATCGAGGTTCTGGTTCGACAGCTTGACATCTCCCGGAACGACGATCGAGCCGTCTTCCTCGATGCGGTATTTGATGCTCCATGCCTCAAGAACTTTCTCGGCATATGACAGGGGCTCGGAAGATTTAAAAAGATTTTTGGGCGATTTGAACATGCTAAAACACCTGAAAAAAAATTTCACGGCGGTTTTAGCAACTGTGCGGAAAGCGAAGGGGCGAGAAACTTTAAACCGACCCTCGTAGAATGCACTTGGCTTGAGATTTTTTATAACAGATTTTCAGAAAAAAGTTAGTGGTCTTTTCAGGATTCTCCAGCCTATATTTTTCTCAGCAAAACCAAGGATGCTTTTATATTATGTCAATATGCCGGGCTGTCCCGCAGCCCTCATCCTACATCACCAGAATTTTCTCGCCCTTCAGCAACCCGCGCGCGGCAAGCATGATCTTGAGGTAGTATTTCGACACTTCGCAGCGGTCGCGGTAATTGCACATATCGGTGCGGGAAATGTTTCTGGACAGGCGCGCGAAGACGGCGCCGTTCCATGCGATGCCCGTGGCCGGAATGGTGTCGCGCTTGCCTGAAAACAGCTCGACCCCGTCCTCGATGCCGATCTCGGCCACGCCGTCGACCTCGCCCGCCTGCAGCTTGAATGATTCCGGCCGCGCCGTCGAGGGCGCAAGATATACATGGCAGAATTCATGGTTGATGTATGCCCCCAGCAGCGCGACGTTGCGATGGATGCCGAGATAAAAACGGTCGCCTTCCGCAACGCTCACGCCCAGTTCTTCGTGAAGCTCGCGAAAACCATCCGTCGGCCTCTCGCCCGAGACCAGATGCCCGCCGCCCGAGGCGTCCCAGGTGCCGGGATCGACCTTGTTCTGCGGCCCGCGGAGCTGCAGCAGCACCGTGCGATTTTCCGGGTTGACCAGCCAGCCGGCGAAGGTGTGGTGCCAGAGGCCTTTTTGATGCACCTCGTCATAGGTGGCCGCCGGCGGGTTGAGCGGCCGGTACATTTCGTCGAAGATGTCGATTGTTTCCATGGCTAGATATAGCAGAGACGGTTGCGCGACGCAAATCATCCGTCCTTTGTGTCGCGCTCTAGCAAATTCAGTCGTTCCCGCAAAGCGTCCTGCAACGCCTGCGAATCTTTATCGCCGGCGACCGCAGCTTCTTTCAGAAGCTTTCGCACATGCTGCGTCTGGCGCCGGTGGAAGATGCCCTCTTCCATGAGGGAGAGGCAGCATTCCGCCATTTCGAGGCTTTGGGCGGGCGTTCGCGCCGCGAGGTGGAAAAGTTCTTCATATCGCTCGCGCTTTCCGGCAAGCCCCTGCTGCTTTCTGCGGCAAATGATGCAGCGCACACAATCGGCCTCCAGCGGAAAGCCCAGGTCCTCATACCAGTATTTCTGTTCCCGTGCGGAGAAGATGAAACGCCGTCCGCAGTCGCGGCATTCGCGCCTGGCGTCGTAATAATGCGTCACGGGCAGGGTCGCCGGCGCCTGGCGCGAAACATCAGCCGCGATGGCCGTATTAGGGATGCGGCATTCCGGCGGCGAATGCCAGTGGACATAGACTTTGCCGGTCAGCAGATCAGATTCCGGATTCAATCCCGTGACATGCGGGGTCCGGCCGAAGCGAGGATGCTCGACGTAATCGGCGTATTCTTTTTCAGGTTGTTTCACTTTTGGCATGGGTTAAATTTGGAACTGCATTATCAGTATAGCGCCGGATTTCAGGCTGCGCCAACCCCATTGGTCGCTTGGAGAAAAGCCCACAAGCGTTATTTAAGCCGTTTATAGGTTACAGTGCGACCGCTCGGGCAGTTATGTTTCCATGTAATCGTCTCACCATCGCTGCTGATTGTTGCGTTAGTTGAAGTAAAGCTTGTAAAGCTTGGAGGACATCCGATGTCGCCGCAGAGATTACTAGCCTGAAGATTTTCATCAATGGCTGAAGAAACCGTATTTGGGCGAGAGTAAAAACCGGGTTTCGTTCCAAAACTGTTATTGGGCGGAACATAGCTGCCACAATGAACTTTACCCCCGGCAATACGGTAAGCTCCTGAGGCGGGAGTGTTGAGGTCTGTTGGGTCCGCATAGATCGCCCCCTCAAGAGACTTCACCAGCCTGTCCCGCGCCACTTTTTTATCAGCGACTTGCGCCTTCTGCTTGTCCTGTTTCTCCGCCAGAAATTCCAGTTCATAGACGCGGTTGCGCACCTGCTTGGCGTCGGGGGCGTTGGGGGCGAGTTTCAGGTATTTCTGGAAGGCATCGCGCGCGCCGGCGGGGTCGCCCGCCTTTTCCAGCGCCACGCCCGCGTTGTAGTAAGGGTCCGGCCATGACGGCGCCGCCTCGGCAGCCTTGCGGAACTCCGCCGCCGCCGCCCTGAAATCCTCAGGTGTTTCGGCCGCCTTTATCGCCGCCGTTCCGCGGGCGAGGAAGCGCTCTGCTTTTTCGGGCACTGCCGTTTCAGCCCGTGCAGTATAAACCGTAAGCATAGCGCCAAGCAGAACGGTAACAAATATCTGCGGCCATTTTCCTGTTGTGCTCATGCTATCCCCTAATTCAACCGTTGTAAGACATAGTCCTTGGCGCCGGGGCAATTGTTGCGCGATGTCAAAGTTTTCCCATCAGAACTCAGAGTAAAATTAATTTTGCTATATCCACCGTTATCACACATAGCGGCATCGGCAGCACAAGCATTGGCGGCATAAAGATTATTGTCAACGGGCGTAAGCGGCCCGTTAAAGGCGGTATAACCGGATGGCCCGCCCGCATGTACATAGGTTCCACAACCTATCTTTCCTTGAGAAAGGCGATATGCGGGAACAACATTATTGTTCCCATTATAAGAAAACCCGTATACTGCACCCTCCAGCGACTTTAAAAGCTGTTGCTGCGAAACTTCCCGAGTGGCTGACCGGGTATTTACTTTCTCCGCTTTCTCCGCCAGATACTCCAGCTCATTGACCTTTTTCTGCACCTGCTTGGCGTCGGCGGCGTTGGGCGCGGCTTTCAGGTAGCTTTTGAAGGCCTTGTACGCCCCCGCCAAGTCGCCCGCCTTCTCCAGCGCGACGCCCGCGTTGTAGTAAGGGTCGGGCCACGAAGGCGCTGCGGCGGAGGCCTTGCTGAATTCTGCCGCCGCATCCCTGAAATCCTCCGGCTTGTCCGCCGCCTTTATCGCCGCCGTGCCGCGATCGAAAAAGCGCTGGGCTTTTCCGGAGACGAAGGTTTCGGCGCTTGCGGTCTTCACGGCCAGCATACAGCACAGCATCAGAGCGGCCAGTATACGGCGCATCAGGCATTTCATCGCGTTATCGCAGTTTAAAGACATCTAAAACTTTTTCCTTCCCATTGCACACGAGCTTTCTGGTCAGCGTCTTGCCATCAGGACTTAGAGTGATCGTTGCAGGACGCTGCGAAGATACGTCACCGGGGACGCAGCAGGCGAGCCCGAACGGAGATGTGTACCCGGTCAGCTTATGCTTTTCAGAAAGTTGAGTCCAGCCAGCCATTTGGTTGTCGCAGAAACCGTGTTTCCCCCAGGTCGCCGAACCACCCTCAATCCGCATCTGATCTATGGCGCATTCATACCGTTCGCCATCGTATATATATCCATCCACAGACTGCAGAAGTCGTTTAAAATCCTCGTCACTGCCGCCGTCCTGGGTTCTTGCACGTTCTTTTTTCTCCGCCAGATATTCCAGCTTGTCTGCTTTCTGGCTGACTTTTTTCGCGTCGGCGGCATCAGGTGCGGCTTTCAGGTAGAGTCGGAAGGCTTTCGCGGCCCCGGCAGCGTCGCCGGCTTTTTCGAGCGCGATGCCTGCGTTGTAATAGGGATCGGGCCATTTGGGCGCGGCCTCGTACGCCTTGCGGAACTCCGCTGCCGCTTCCCTGAAATCTTCCGGCCCGCCGGCCGCTTCTATGGCGGCTGTACCCCGGTTGAAAAACTTCTGCGCTTTTTCGGAGACGGCGGTTTCGGCTCTCGCTGCGCCACCGGCCAAAACGACTGTAAAGATCAGGCCAAGTACTATCTGCAAAAGGTGTCTCTGCATAAACGTCGCTTTCCTACTTTGTCACGGGTTTCCATTCGGCGGCAAGGCGCTTGCCCTCGGCCACATGCTCCGGAGTCATCTTCGTAGTGCCTATACCGCGAAACAAGGTGGCAACCTGCTTGTCGCCCGGATCGGCGTCGGGTTTGTCCGCGACGAGGCTGAGCCATTTGTAGGCCTGCACGGCATCCTGCGCGACGCCCTTGCCTTCCGAATACATCATGCCGACAGAAATCTGCGCTGCAGAATATCCCTGATCCGCCGCAAGACGGTGCCATTTCATGGCTTCAGCATAATCCTGTGCGACGCCGGAGCCGTTCTGGTGCATCAGACCAATCCAGAATTGCGCCGCGGCATCGCCTTGGTCCGCCAGCGGCTGCCAAATCTTCTGGGCGGCCCCATAATCTTTTTTGTCATAGGCCGCCTTGCCGTCCTCGAACGCCCCGGCAAATGCGACCGTGTGCATGAGGGCGGCGATGCAGAAAAGGCCAACGGAAATCAGTAGTTTTCTGAACGCTGTCATGGCAACCTCACTTGTTCAGCGTGCCGGATGTTTTCCGGCGGTTGATGTCATCCTGATAAACCTCCGCGCCTTGGGCGATGCGCAGCGCACCGCGGAGGGCCATGTCGTCCGGCGCGGCCTTCGCGCGTTTTTCGAGTTCCGAGCGCACGACCGAAAAGTCGTTTTTAACTTTATAAACATCGTAATATGCCAGGAAAGAGTCGTTATTCAGTTTTTCCGATTGCTGCTTTTCTTTTTCACTCGGCTCACAGTTTCCCGGGTAGACGATACAAAGGAGATCGTCATCCCCGCTTCCCATAGGAAGCCTGCCCGACTTTCTGCGGTAATGGTCATCCCCGAGCTGAGGCGGGCGCAACCCGGCCCGCATATTTCCCACCCACATCCCGAAGATGTAGTTGTAAGCATCGCGATATTCCTGATTGTTCGGCTTTTTCTGAAGCAGCCCCCTCAGCACCTCCTTGCTTTTATCCAGGTCATGATCCCCCTCTTCGATCGCATCCATGACGAGGCTTGCAACCTTGTCGCCCAGCCGGGTGACGTCCTTTTTGGGCAGATCCCGCACGGGAACATTTTTAGCGGGCTTCGGCTTGCCCTTGATGTCATAGGGATGCACCACGGGCAGCTTGTCGCTGCCGGTAATCACGGCGCTGCTGCCGTCTTTCAGGCCGAGAGAGTCCCCCGATGAGGATTTTATTTTCAGCTCGCCGTTGCCGCTGCCGTCAAAATCGACGCTCCCTTTCAGGGAGCCCAGCGCCTCGGCCTTGTCCTTCATGAACTGGCGCCGGCGCTTGTCCTCTTCGGCTTTCAGTCTGGCCTGGCGCTTGGCTTCCTCGGCATCGAGCCTGCGCTGCTCGGCCTCCTGCCGCCGCCGCTCGGCTTCGTAATCGATCTGCGGAACATACGTCCGCTGCTGCGGCTGGCGGTAGTAGCCTGGACCGCCGCCATTGCCCGGCGATGGCGTTGCCGCAGGGGAGTCGCAATAGCCGGATGAAGAGCATGAACCGGTCGTCACACCGCTGGCGACGCTGCCGCGGGCGCTGTTACAGGAAGACTCAGATGAATATCCGCTTTGCGTGCCCGTCGTTTGTCCCCCGATCTTGGCGCAATCGGAGCAATACCAGTTGAAATACCATGTGCAGTCCGCTACCGCGGGCGTGGAAAAACTGCTGATGGCCGCAACGGCAAGGACAGGCGAAAGGTTAAGTAAAATTTTTTTGACTAAACGCATGGTCATTCTCCAATCGGAGTCTCATTGGCGGATGACGCATTCTAGCAAGGAGTTGCTAATATTTTGTAGCGCTGCTGATTTTCTGTATAGATCTGGAATGGCTGGATTTATGTTCAATCAGGGGGTTTTATGCAACCCTCCCAGACCTTTTTCAACCCGGCGGGCGAGTTGTGCGGCGGCATCCGGTTTTTTCGACACGGCCCAGAAAACCTGGCGGCCCGGCGACAGCAATGTATCCGGCACTTCCTCGATGCAGAGGCCGGCTTTTTCCGCCTGTGTTTTCAGATCCTGTTTCCGCTCGTCCGGGATGCGGTAGAGATTGGCGAACATGAGGTCGTCGTCTTTCATCAGCTTTGCGACATCGTTGAAAAAGTGATCGTCGATTTTGAACTGCAGCATATAGAGCGCGACGACGGCGTTCATCCCCTCGCCCTCCAGCTTCAGCGCGGGCATGTCGCGCGTCTCGCAGATTTCGACGCCCTGCTCCTTCAGCACGCGAACGACGTCCGGATCGATATCGACGCCGACGAACCGCGCGAGCCTGTTGAAATAGGGCGCGATGGTGGTCGTGCCGCAGCCGACATCGACGACGGTGATATCGCGGCCCGCCGCGCAATCCGTCACCGCTTCAGCCAC
>SCTB01000176.1 GCA_004297545.1 Alphaproteobacteria bacterium | reverse complement strand
TGCCTCCGTCACGTCCATGATCAGGCGCAGCGCATTGTCGAACTTGATGTAGTCGGTATTCTGTGCCGTGCTTTTCTTATAGGTTTTTCCGTCGAAATTCCCGGCTTTCAACCCAAACGCCATGCAGGCGCGCCCGATACAGGCATAGAGGAAAGTATTTGCGAAACTTTTGAGCCGCGCACCGCCGCCCTTGCCCGAGGAATGAACCTTCGCCTCGCCCGACAGGCGTTGCGGATTGGCCGAAACATTCAGCTGGCCTTCGGATACGGGCCGCCAGTTTTCCGGCTGGCCGCAAATGACGCCGATCTGCGCGAGGATGTCGCGATACAAAACGCCCGCCGCCTCGCCTTCGGCGCGCGACAAAACGATAAGGCTGACGTCAAACCCGTTGCGGCTCTGCAGCGGCTGCCAGCGGCATTCGAGCCCGCGGAAATCGGCGGGCTTTGACGCCAGCACCTTGGTGGAAAACAGCGTTTCGATGTCATGCGCCCTGGCCGTGTCGGGCGCCTTGACGATTTTTTCGGCCGTCGTGACGCCGTCGCCGGACAGCGCCGCCTGGAAAACGCCCGGCGCGATTTCAAGTTTTCCCACGCGCACGCCGGATTTCATCTTCAGCAGGTCTTCCATCCAGACGATGCCCGCGCGCATGTCGAGATTGAAGGCCTCTTTCGCCATCTGGCGCGTGCCGTACAGCGCGGCGGCCACGTCGAAGACGAGCGCGGCGGGCACGAGCAGCGTCGCACCGTCACCGCCGAAGATATAGGGGATTTCGCTGCGGTCCACCGCATTCAGCACCGCCGTGATCGAAGACGCGCTGACCATGTTGACGTCCTTGTATTTGCCCGCCTCGATAGCCGCCGTCGAGGACACGATATCGACGATAACCACGCACCAGTCGCCGGGCACCGCCAGGTGATGCTCGAGGTCGCACATGCCTTCCGCCGCAGGAACGGCAGGGAGATCTTTATAGAACGTGCGGGATGACGCTGAAGCCATGATGAAAGAATAGAATTCTTCTAAAAGCTTGGCGAGTCCCTAAAAAAAACGGGCGGGGCTTCCATAAGGAGGCGCCCGCCCGTCCAACCTCTTCATCCAATAGGGAATATCAGAATGAAGAAATGTGGTCTCGTTCAAAAAGGCTTAGAGATCGAACTCCTGGCCGCCTTTTTTCTTGAAGGTCTTCTTCTGGACGTTGTCGTTGGCCACAACCTGGTCAACGATGTCTTTCGCCTCAGAGAGGATTTCCTGCAGCTTGCCCTGCGCATCGCCGCCGGCTGCGATTTCGCCCAGTTTCTTGGACGCAACGCCGCCGACGCCGTGGACGATCTCGGAGATCGCGGAGGGCGAAGGCAGGCCGCCGACGAAATCATGCGCCTGTTTGGAGACGCGCTCCGGCGTGACTTCCTTCGTGAGCGCGGCGACTTGCGCTGCGATCGCGTCGGTCGGGATGGTGTCGGCCATTTCCTTGATTTTCTCGACAACTTCGTCTTCCGACGAGTTGCGGAGGTCATCCAGGAAAGGCTTGGCTTGCTCGAAGAACGCCATGATGATCATCTTCTCGCCCATCGAACGGCCCGAGAGGGCGGCGTCGAGGGTGTTTTCGAGATCTTCGGTGGAGGTCTTGTCGAGCGCGTCTTTCAGCGACTTGGCGAGCTTGCGCGCGTTTTCGTCTTCTTTCAGGGAAGCGATGATGCCGTCGAGCGTGCTTTTGACTTTCTCTTCATCGTAGGAACGCACAGCGGTCGAGATGCCGTCAGCCGTTTCCTGGCTGGTGACCATCGCGTAGAAGTCCTGCGCGACTTGCTTGATGTAGGTCTGCGGGAATTCCTGCAGGCCTTTATCCACAGCGGCCTGGCCGCCGGCGGCGAGGCTGCGCACGACGCGGCCCTTGAGATCGTCGCCTGCGTATTTGTCGGCGAACTTGTTGAAAACTTCTTTCAGAATATCAAAACCGGGATGATCCATTGTCGTTGTTCTCCAAAACTGTTTGCGTCACGTGGATGCAAAACTTTCACACGAAAATTTTCGGTGTGGCAAGGCCATAGAAGCCATCGCGATTTTGCAGTGATGCCGACTATAGAGTTTCGGAAAAACGAGTCAATACGGTTTCTTTTTGGAAAACATTCCGGATGATTTCGGAAAAAAATATTTTACGCAATCTCGTCGAGAAGGTCGCCAATCATCGCGTCCTGCGTTTTAATTACGGAAATATTGGCGCGATATGCGAGCCTTGTTTCAATGAGATTCACAAGCTCGTTTGCATAATCAATGTTGGGGGCGGCGATGAGCCCCTCACTATTTGCATAAATGGATTCCGGATCGTAGACGACAGTGTAGCCGTTTGGATCGGGGGTGACGACGGCTTTCACGCCGGCGCCGATTCCCCCTGAATCCAGTTGTACGAAAGTAACCTGTAGCGGCTTGTAGACAGTCGAGGCAGGAGCGGATGGATCGGCACTGGGGACAATCCCCGTGGTCGATGCATTGGCGATATTGCTGGCCGTTGCGGCCAGGCGCTGGGTCTGGGCGGTAAGCCCGGAAAGCGCAATCGAAAGTGCATCCATCTTGCTTTACCCTGCCTCATCGTCAAACCTACGGAAACCGAAAGCACCGACGTTTTAAGCCGGAGGTCACAAGTACGAGAGATTTCCACAGATAGTTATATTATGCCATAAACCCCTTAAAAATAAGTTATGCGTTTGATTTCAGTAAGAATTGGTTTAGATTCTGGTGGTAAGGTTTTTGGTATCTTTTGGTTTCTTGAAGGAGCCCTGCCATGAAATTCCCGTCGCGATTCCTGCTCGCCTTTGGCGCCTCGGCGATCATCGCCCTCGCGCCGCTCGCCTCGCACGCGGGGCATTTCAAGTCGTACAACGACCAGAGCTATGAGCGCCTGAATCCGTCGTGGCAGGAAGAAAGCCGCACCGCGAACCGCACGCCGTCGGGCAACATTCTTTATCCCGACTGGCTGATGGTGCGGCCCGAGCATTACGAATTCCTGCCTTATGTCTCCAACTGGGACGCGCATCACAAGCACCCGCAGCAATGGAAGGGACAGGACTGGGATCCCTCCAGATGGAATTCCAAACAGTGGACGCCCGAAATCGCGGTGAAGAAATTTTATGAAGGCCGCATTTTCGAGCGGCAATACATGCGCGGCGCCATGCCCGTGGTCGTCCTGGGGCCGACGTTTTACAAGCTCTCCGATCTCGACCAGCGCCGCACGCTGAAACTTCTGACGGAGCACACGGGCATTTTCGGCAAGGGATACCAGATGGTGGAACTGCGCGACTGGCATTCGAAGGACGTCGTCGGCAGCTATACGCCCAAGGGAATGTACCTGAATTAATCATACGGCATCAGGTCGTCCCGCTTTTTAGAAAGCGAGAATTGAAATGTTTCGCCTGAGAAGACCCCCTTCCTTCATTCCGGGGTTGCTGTTCGCCTGCGCGCTGGCGGTCAGCTTTTGCGCGCAGGCGATGGCCGCCGGCGTCATCCGCGACGAGGAAATCGAGCAGGGCCTGAAGACCTTCATGCGCCCTGTCCTGACGGAAGCCGGCGTATCGCCGTCGGCCGTGCGCTTCATTATCCTCGACAATCGCGAAATAAACGCCTTCGTGGCCGGGGGGCAGAATATCTTCCTCAATACCGCGCTGATCCTCCAGACGAAAAACGTCGACGAGCTGGTCGGCGTCTGCGCGCACGAAACCGGCCACATCGCGCATGGCGACATCATCCGCACGCGCCAGACCATCGAAAACATCTCGCTT
>SCTB01000175.1 GCA_004297545.1 Alphaproteobacteria bacterium | reverse complement strand
TCGAAGACGGCAAGGTTGACGGGTTTGGCAAGCCCGCTGTGTATGGAGATATCGTGGCCTCCATGGTCGAGCGCGGCTATCCCCTCGAACAACTCATTCCGCAGGGCGATTGGGAAAGATATATCAGCAACATTCTTGAAGCGAAAATCGGCGGCATGCGCAAGGCAAGCGTGGCGGATATCGATGCTGCGACAAAGGCCCTGAACAAAATCGATCTTGCCGGCGAAGCGAAACGGGAAATTGGCCTCGATCCCGCCATGGCGCTGCCCGACCGCATGCAGCAGGCGGCCGATGACCTCAAGGAAGCTGTCGGCGAAAGTTATAAGGCTTTCCGCTACAAGCTGGACCCCACCAGCCAGACGCCCATGCCCTCGCTGCTCAAGCCCAAGGCGCCCCCGGCTGCCGTCAAGGTGGTGGAGGAGGAGGCAACGGACGGCACGCCTGGCAAGATGGTCGTCATGTCGCCGCTGCGCCTGAAGGGCACGGCAGCCCCGCGCTAGGGATGCCGCCCAAGCCGCGGAATTAATTTACATAATTAATATGAGCGTGATTGGGCCGATGGTGAAGCCGCAGGGCAGGTCTGCCGGGAGCCCTGATGCCGCCAGAATCCGCTTCCCAGGCGGGATTTTTGCGTGTACAACCACGGTCTGATTAGTTTTAACCCGCTAACAAAGAAATTCGGAAAGGGGTGATTACCATCGTACAGGTTATCGTACGCGATAATAACGTCGACCAGGCTCTGCGCGCACTCAAGAAAAAGATGCAGCGCGAGGGGCTGTTCCGCGAAATGAAGATCCGCCGCCACTACGAAAAGCCCTCTGTAAAGAAGGCCCGCGAGAGATCCGAAGCCGTGAGACGCCACCGCAAGCTGGAGCGCAAACGCAAGGAGCGCGACGGCGATTAAGGTCGTTATTATCGGATTAACCCCGATAAAGTTAAGAGAGCCCGCGCGATTAGCCGGGCTCTTTTTTTATCCGGAAAAGGCTTGCGCCCCTGCCCGCATTATGCATAATTATTTCCCGTAACCATAATGGAGCTTGAAGTCGATGGCCAGCGAATATCAAGACCGTCTGAAGGACGAGTTTTTCCTCGCAGCCAGGGTGCGCCCGGCGACGGAGGAGCACTACGTGTCCTGGCTGGAAGCCTATCTCGACGGCGGCGGAAAAGTTTCCAGCCTGGCGTCAGGCGCATTTGCGCAGGCAAAGTTTTTCACCATGTCGGCCTCCGCCAGAATCCCCGACATTGACGGGGACCGGGCTATCAGCATCATTGTGCCCCCGGGAGTGACCCCGAATGTTGAACGGGTGGGCGATTGCCGCATTTATTTTATCGACGGCGCGACGAAGAACGGGAATGCTTCGGCGCAGGTCTGGCCCGAAATGCTCGACATGCTGATCGGCGACGGCTACCCGATGTCGCGTCTCGTGGACGAATGGGAACTCAGGAGAAAAATGCAGGAAGCCATTGTTGACCGCGTCACGCGCGGTCAGGAACGCAGCGGCGAGTTCTACGGGGCCTTCGGCAAGCTGTCCTTTGCTGCGATAGATTCCGGGCTGAAGGATATCAGCGCCATGCCGGCGGAGATTCTCCTGCGCGATATCCTGAAGATGAAAGCCGATACGCCGATTGATCCGGCCACGCAGGCGATACTGGACGAGCAGAAGAGGGAAGCCCTGAAAGTCCTCGAGGTGCTGCATTACAAGCTGAACCCGGAGCATCAGGAACCTATCCCCATTTTCGGCAAGCGCGCGAAACATTTGTTCCCCGAAGAGCCCAATGCCGGGCTTTCCGGCCAGATCCAGGTTGGTCCGCCGCTGAAGTACAAGGGACCGGGGCCGCAGCAATAGGCGGGGCCGCATGTGAATATTGACGCTGCTTTTTTCGCTGGCGCCGCGGCCTTCCTGCCCCGCCTCCTCAAGCCCCGTGTCTTCAGCACCATCACCGACGCCGAACGCGCGCAGGCCAAAGCCGAGGGCGAAAAGGCCGACAGGATTTTAGAAAAGACGACGGTGATTGAGGTGGGGGAGTGAAAAACGCTGTTGCTTTTATTTAATCAGAGCATGTTAGCAACACTGGTTTTTTTATTATGTATAACTTTTGCCGCACTTGCCTTTCAAATCGAGATATTTTACGTTGGCACATAAGAAGAACAAAATAGAAACTTTTAGTGTTGGTGCGAAATGGATTTACGCCTCAGGCCTAAAATTGCAGAAGCGTACAAAAGCATGTCTCAAAAGGCGCGTGTACTTTCGGAAGATTGGGTCAGCAGAAACGTTTACTGCCCAAACTGTAACTGCGAACAGATAGAAAGGTATGATAACAACGAACCCGTAGCGGATTTTATTTGTGAAGAGTGTGATGAAGACTATGAATTGAAGAGTGCGGGGAGACCCGCGGGCACCAAGATTGTAGACGGTGAATATAAAACGATGCTGCGGCGACTCAAAAGCGCCACAAATCCAAACTTCTTCTTTTTAAACTATCACTATGCTGACCTTTCAATTTTGAATTTTTTTGTCATTCCGAAGCATTTTTTTACCCACAGGATAATCGAAAAAAGAAATCCGCTGGCGGCTACTGCACGCCGGGCAGATTGGGTTGGATGCAATATTCTTATTAAGGATATCCCCCATGCTGGAAGAATTTTCTATGTCCGGAACGGTTTTGTTCAAAAACAAAGGGAGGTTATCAGGACATGGAAAAAGACTCTTTTTCTCAGAGGTGAAAAATCTCCAGAGGAAAAGGGCTGGATGCTTGACGTCATGAAATGCATTGAAAAACTCGACGCTAAAGCTTTCTCCATCGTTGATGTTTATAGGTTTGAAGGGGAGCTCGCCCGAAAACATCCTGCAAATAACCATGTCAAAGAAAAAATTCGGCAGCAGCTTCAGATATTAAGGGACCGCGAGTATCTGGAATTTACCAGAAGGGGTGAGTATCGCCTTATTTGAGGAATCATCGTCATGAAAATCGATTCAAGAATAGAAAGAAATACGGAGTGGCTTTCTGATGTGGCGCGCTGCATCGAACGACTGGAAAAGGATATCTTTACATTGAAAGACGTGTATTCCTTTACGGACGAGCTAGCTTCAAAGCATCCAGAAAACAACCACGTCAAAGATAAAATCAGGCAACAGTTACAAATTTTGCGTGACCGCGGAAAGCTCGAATTTCTAGGGCGGGGAAATTATCGATTGGCAAATCGGGATTAACCAGTTACTCCAAATCCACATGGTCCGGAGTGTCTTGCCGTTCGAGAAGAGTGATTTCCTTCTCGAGGATGGTTTCCTGGAGGCGTCTCGCAGTATCCTTGCACAGCGCTTTGAAAACTTTTGGGTCGATTTGGCCTGCGCGATTATTTAGCGTCGCAAGGACCATAAAATCTCCATGCTCCCGAAGGAAGCCGATTGTTACAGTTTCCATTTGCGTGTTTACGGCATTTCGTCGAATGCCCCTAAGCATTCACGAATTACATGCTCATTGATAACGCCGTCGGTTTCATGAATCTCCTGTAAAGCTTTAAGTAACTCGTCGCATTTTCTGTCGCTAATTTTTCTGTCAGGATAAGCATTTCTGATATCATCTCGATAGAGTTTGAATTCAACGTAATCTTTGTCCGGCATGGCATCCTCTTGCTAGTTGTCGCGGTCGTTCAAAAAATAAAACTTCTCTTCCTGCCGCGTCAATATTTTCACGCGGTAATCAGCGACCTTTATAATTTCCGGATCAGGTGAATTGAATTAAATGAAGGCGGTAGCCCACAAACTTTTTTCTAATGTGCTCGGATCTGGATAATCGGAATTACTTTGAGCCTCTTTAATTCCAGACCCTCGAATCAACTAGAGCCTGAACGACTTCTTCCCCGCCTTGTTCCCCATCACGAATTCATCTTCGGCCGTGCCGCCGGCAGCGCGGAATTCGGCGAGGGCTTTGCGCAGGGCGTCTTCGCTTAAGGCATCGAAGCTTTCAGGCGGCGCGAGGGTTTCGGCGCCGGTTTTGAGGTTTTCGGTGATGACGGTGCGCTCGCGGCTTTCGAAATTGAAAATTTCCGTTATTTTCCGGCCGATCTCGGGATAGGCGCCGTGATGGGCGAGGCGGCCCTTGCCGATCAGCGTCCATTGCTCCTTTGCGCCCGCGTCAGCGGGAACCGAGGCCGGCGCGGCAGCGGCGCCCTGAAACAGCTTCAGCAGGTGCGGCTTTCCTTTCGCCAGATCGATGGCGGTGCGCCCGGCCTTGTCGGCGATATCGGTGCGCGCGCCCGACTTGACGAGGAATTCGATGACGCTGCCCATCTCCTTATCGACCGCCCAGTGCAGGGCCGTGCGGTTGTTGGTGCGGATGACGGCGTCGATATCCGCTTTCGCGCCGACCAGCGCCTTGACGACATCCAGGTCGCCCTTGAAGGCCGCATTGTGCAGCGGATAGACGTAATCGGCATTATGGGCGTCGACCTTCGCGCCGGCCCGGATAAGCGCCAGCGCCACGTTCGAATTTCCTTCCTGCACGGCGATGAACAGCGCGGTCAGGCCGTCGTCGTCTTCCACGTCAATGTCGAATTTTTCCGGTATGCAGCGGGCGAAGCAGTGCTGTATTTCATCCAGGTCGCCCGTGCGGGCCGCCTTCAGGAAGGTCTTTTTGTTGTGGAAGAAACCCATGGTCTAGAACTCCGCCGAAGGCTTCAGCGATTTTTTCGGCAGGCGCGCGCCGAAGACTGTTTCCTCGGCGGCCTGCCCGCCCATGTCGCGGAAAACGTCGAAAGCCTTCTTCAGGATGCCGTCTGCGAGCGTATCGAAGGAGGCGGGCGGGGTGATGTTCTCCGCGCCGGTCTTCAGGTTCTCCGAGATGATCATGCGCTCGCGGGCCTCGAAGTTGAAAATCTCCGTCAGGCGGCGGCCTAAGGCCGGGTAGACGCCCACGCGCGCGACCTGCTGCGCGCCCATGCGCACCCAGACTTCGGCGTCGCCCTCGGGCATAGCGTCCGCGTTCGCGGTGAGAGCGGTCGTTTTCTTTGCCAGTTCCTCTTTCGCGAGCGGTGCGATCATGTTGATGATCTGGTTGTTGCTCCGCTCGGTCGCCGTCCGGTAGGCGGTTTTGCCGTAGGCGTCCTCGATATCGATGCGCGCGCCTTTGTCCAGCAGCATTTTCACGATGTCAGTCTGTCCCTGCGCGATCGCGAGGTGCAGCGCCGTGCTGCCGCCGCCGTTCTGCACGTTGACGTCGCCCTCTTGCTCGAGCAGCGTCTTCATCAGGTCTTCGGCGCCGTACTGGGCGGCGTAATGGATGGCGCGCCAGTTGCTGCGCATCTTGACCTGCGGGTCGGCGCCCGCCTTCACCAGCGCTTCCGCTATCTCATAATTGTTGTTCTCGACCGCCCGCTGGAGCGGCTGGCCCTTGTTCGGGTCTGCCTTTGCTTCCAGCAGCAGACGGAGCCCGGCGGCGTTGTGCCGTCCGGCCGCAATGCAAAGGGGGGTTCCCCAGTTCGCATTTTCGGCGTTCAGGTCGGCCCCCGCCGCGATGAGCGTCTTTGCCGCGCTGTTCTCGTTGTTCATGAGGGCTGCGGCGAGCGGCGTCGCCCCCGCGTTATTTTTCTGCTCGACGTCGCTGCCCGCCTTGAGGAGCGCGGCAATGGCGGCGGTATGGCCTCCGGCCGCCGCCAGATGCAGCGCCCCGTCGCCGTCGCCGTTTTTGGCGCTCAGGTATTCCCGCGCGTCCCGGCGGGCGAAATAGTTTTCAATCGTCTCTGTATCGCCGCGTGCCGCTGCTTTCAGGAAGCCTCTGTGGGTGAACATCTCATCGTCCTCGGTTAAAATCTGTTCTCATAGATGAAAGGCTTTCTTCGACGACCGGGCGGGCTGCCGCCGGGACGAGTTCTGCCGTGCCGTCATCCGCGGCGGCATTCCGGAATTTTTTCTGCGGCGACGATCCAAACATCTTCTCATTCACCGGAAGTATGAATCAGGGAGCATGGCTGACAGGCTCGCGGGTTGAATAGGTAAAACATTGAGAATATGGCAATTTTTGACCGCAGCGTCAATGATTTCCACATATGGCGGATGCCGCCCTAAGGTATTGAATTATTTTTGGATTAATTCTTGACCGCCATCCCCGCCATAACTATTATGGCAAAAAATTACAAGGCATCACCAGAGGACATTTTTCATGACCGAAAACTATTGGGAACACGCAAGCTACGGGAAAGAGAACCGCGACGACAAAAGCATCACGCTGACCTTTGGCAAGCCGCTGACGGATGCGCAGTGGAATGACATGGACGGCAGCGAGCCGCAGCTCGATTCCGGGTTCGACGACCTGGATTATTGCGACGGGGACGGGAGCCCGGCGCGCCTCAGCCACGACTGGGAAAAGACCGATACCTGCCCGCGCGGGCTGACCGGCTATTCCCTCAGCCGGACGGAGCTGAAGATCTGGGCCAGCGAGGCGATCGAGCCCCGGTATTTTATGGATGTCGCGCGCCATGTCATCGCGGCAGCCGCGAAAACGCCCGGCCTCGGCGCGGCGGAAGTGGCGAAGGTTTCGACCAGCGGCATCGCCGTCGGTTATGCGGGGACCAGCCTCGATGAAGTGGCGGCGACGATAGATATCGCCGGGCGTTCGTTCAAGGCAAAGCCCAAAACGGCGCCGAAAGGCCCCTGAAGACAGGAATTCCGCCCGTATCCGGCCGTATTATGACCGTTCCCATGACGGGAAGGGGATTGCGGCAAATTGCCTATCCGGATTACCATGGGGGCGTGGCTGGGGTGGAGCAATGACCGATAATAAAAAGGACAAGGACGGCAAGGAACAGGTGTCTGACAAGGACGCCGTGGACAAGCTGTCGCTGTCCATCATCCCGCTGACCAGCACTTCTCTCAAGTCCTCGCGCCTGGTCAAGAACACGCGGCTCGAAACGATGCTGGAGCTGCACAACGACCCGGTATCCGGCAGCCTGCAGATCCGCCCGGAGGACATCCCGGCAAGTTTCCCCGGCACCAGCAAGACCGACCAGGAGATGATCGCCAAGCTGGCCGAGCTGAAAAGCTATGACGTCTATTCGCTGCGCGTGAGCCTGAAAAAACTCGGCATCGATGTGGACCCGTCGCTGCTCGCCCTGTCCGACGATACGAAGGACCGGCTCGACCGCTATTCGCTGGAATTCACGCGGCCGCTGATCTTAAGCGTTTTCGGCGACGGAACGGGCACGCAGGACATGAAGTCGCTGCAGAAGATTTTCCAGGCGCCGGACGTGGCCGCCGTGCAGGAGCGCCTGAAGGTCATGGCGCAGAAGACCGGCATCCCGGTCGAGGGGTTGCCCGCATTTCTGCAGGGCTACCGCGACCTGTTCCTTTCCACGCTCTATTACCGCGAAAACTTCGAGACGCTGGTGCCCGACATCAACCGTTTCTGGCTGTGGCTGGCGGATCTCAAAACACAGCGCGAGGTCGCGACGAGCGCGGGCGCGATGGAAAGCTGCCGCCGGGTGATGGGCGCGCTCCGCTTCCTGTTCATTTCCACGCGGGAGCGCCTCGCGAAATTCCGCAGCGAGTTCGAGATGTTCTGGTCCGACATGAACAAGGAATCTTTCGCGCGCCTGCGCAAGGAGATCGAGGACAACCACCTCAGCATGGGCGCCGTGCTCTGCGGCCTCACCGTCAAGATGCATGACTGGGCGAATACCTTCCCGGAAGGCCGCGCCGCAGGCCCTTCCACGCGCGTCCAGTACGTGATGGCGGAGCTGGAGCCGGGGCTGGAACAGCTGATGGCCATGGAAAACAACGCGCGCCAGGAAATCGGCATGCAGGCGGTCGCGCCGCCGTCGTCGGAAGAAGTCGCCGCCTTGAAAATCCTGTCGATCCTTTTGGGTGAGTTCAAGTGCCTGTCGGGCGACGTGCTCCGGCTTGCGACGTTCCTGAAAGCCTGGAAAAAAGACGCCGACGCCGCCAACCTCGACATCCGCCGGGGGCTTGCCTTTGCCGCGAAGCAGGGCTGGATCGATGTCGTCGAGGAAGACGTCTCCTACCGCCTGACGGAATCCGGTTTCGACAAGGGCATTACGCTGTCGACGAAGGCGTAAATCCTAAAATTTTACTAGTGGCCGCGGGTCGGGGAAATCCTCCGGCGGGACGGGCGGGGGGACGAATTCTCCTAACTGCCATTCTGAGCGAAGCGAAGAATCTCTCTTCCTGTAAGGTCAAGGGAGATTCTTCGCTTCGCTCAGAACGACAGCAAATTTATCTGCAAGAAAATGCGACTCTTACAAACAGAACTTCGGCATCTTCGGCTTAGGATTGCCGTGCTGCAGTGGTTCTGTGGCTTTTTCGAGGAAGGCGGCGGCCTTGGCGTCGCCATTTAGCAGCGGCAAGATGTTTTTCTTCACTTCCGCGTGGTAGTCGTTCAGCCAGTTGAGCTCTTCCTTCGTCAGCAGCGAGGGCTCGATCAGGTTGCGGTCGATAGGAGCCATGGTGAGAGTCCGGAAGGTGAGGAGCGCCTTGCCGTCCTTGTCCTTCTTGCCGGTGTCGATGACGGTCACGAGGTTTTCGATGCGGATGCCGTAGGCGCCTTCCTTGTAGTAGCCCGGCTCGTTCGAGATAATCATGCCGGGTTCCAGCGGCACGGTGGTCGAGAGCGGCGAAATGCCACAGGGGCCTTCGTGCACGGACAAATAACTTCCGACGCCATGGCCGGTGCCATGCGCGTAGTCGAGGCCGACTTCCTTCAGCGCGGCGCGCGCCTTCACGTCCAGCTCGCTGCCCACGGTGCCCGCCGGAAAAACCGACATGGCGACATCGATATGGCCTTTCAGTACGCGGGTGAAATGCTCTTTCATCTCCGCGGTCACGTTATCGACCGCGACGGTGCGCGTGATATCGGTCGTGCCGTCCAGGTATTGCGCGCCGCTATCGACCAGGTAAATCGGCCCGGCCAGCAGCGGCTTGTTGGTGCGTGGGCTTGAGCGGTAATGCACGATCGCGCCGTTGCCGCCCGCGCCCGAAATGGTGTCGAAGCTGAGGCCCCGGAAGTCCTGCCCTTCCTCGCGGAATTTCTGCAGCAGGTCGGAAGCCGACAGCTCGTCGTATTTCTTCGCATCGGCGGGCATGATGGAGGCCAGGAAACGCGTCACGGCCACGCCGTCGCGGATATGCGCCGCGATAGTGCCCTGAATCTCGACGCTGTTTTTCTTCGCCTTCATCAGCTGCAGCGGGCTCTTTTCGCTGACCAGCGTGCCGCCCGAGGAGGTCACGATATCCTGCGCCTTGACCGGCGCAGAGCCAGGGTCGATCCAGATTTTCTTGCCTTTGGCGAGAGTGCCGAGGCTGGAAGCGAAGTCGGTCAGGTCATGGATGCGCACCTCGGCGCCAACCCACTGGCGGGCTTCTTCCGTCACCTTGCGCTGGTCGATAAACCAGTCGACAGAGCCGTCCTTGTGCGCGATGGCGTAGGAGAGCGCGAAGGGCGTGCAGGGCACGTCGCCGCCGCGAATATTGAGCAGCCAGCAGATTTCTTCCGGCAGCGTGATCGCAATCGCATCCGCGCCCTTGGCGGTGAGGGCTGCGGAGAGGTCGTCGCGCTTGTCGTCGGATGACTTGCCGGCATATTTCAGCTCCTGCGGGACCACGGGGGCGAGCGGCGCGGGCGGCTGGTCTTTCCAGGCGGCGTCCAGCGGGTTATCGTTCAGCAGCACCAGCGTGCCGCCGGCTTTTTCGACCGCTTCCTTGATGCGCTTCATGTCGTTGGGCGTATGCACCCAGGGGTCGATGCCGAATTTCGCGCCTGTCGGAAGGTTCTTCTCGATCCATTCCGTCGGCTTCATCGTGGGCACCGGATCCTGCTTTTCGGAGACGCTGCAGATTTCAAAGTCTTTCGCATTCACCTGATCGCGGGCCTGTAACGTATAGCGGCCATCGGTAAAGAAAGCCGCTTTTTCCTTCAGCACCACGGCATAGCCCGCGGAGCCGGTGAAATTCGCGATCCAGGCCAGGCGCTCGGCGCGGGAGGGCACATATTCACCCTGGAATTCGTCCGCGCGCGGCACGAAGAAGCCGTCCACGCCGCGTTTCGTCAGTTCGGCGCGCAGGTCCGCCAGCTTGTTCTGCTGCACGTTGTTCTGGTTGGCCGCCAGATGCTCTTTCAGGGCCGCCAGCTGCGCCACGACTTCGGCATTGCCGTTGGTCTTGAACAGTTTCGTCCAGCGGTCCGGGTCGCCGAGGTCGCCGGGCGCCGCGTTGATGCCTTTGAGGGTCTCTTTCACGTCATCGACGGTGCGTTTTTCGCCCGCGGCAATCAGCAAGGATTTCAGGTGGTCGTCGCCCTTGTAGGTCATGACTTATTTCTCCAGACAGAACCAGGTGATTTCGTGCTTGTTATTATGCAGATGCAGCGCATAAGAGCCAGCGATTTTAAGGAAGGTATCGATGGCTTTGAAGTCCGTATCCCCTTGAAACTTAATGGTAGTAACAAAATTTCTCACCAGGCCGCTGGCGCGCCATTCCTCGATCAGCCGCAGCAGCCTCTCCGGATAACAGATAATGTCGGAAAACAGCCAGTCGAGGGGGCCGACATCACCGGGCTTGAGGGCAAAGGCGCTCTGTTCCATGTGCCTTACGCGCGGCAGGCTTGCGATATGCGGGGCGAGGGGTGCTTTATCGACGCTGATTATGGTGGCGCCAAGGCCCTGCAATACCCATGTCCATCCGCCGGGCGAGGCGCCAAGGTCGAGGCAGGTCTCGCCGGCTGTCGGCATTTTACCGCAGCGGGTGAGCGCTTCCCACAGCTTCAGGTAGGCGCGGTTGGGCGGCTCTTCCTTGTTCTCTTCGAATACATATGCGCCGTTCGGCACCGGCTCGGAACAGGCGGGGGAGGCCAGCAGCCGGTTCTCTTCCACCAGGCACCATGACCCGAGCGGCGCGGTAATGAGCGGCGCGCCGAACTTCAAGGGTTTGGCAGAGACATGCGGCAGTTTTTCGGCAATCAGCTTGCTGCGGCGGTGGAAGTCGAATGGATATTGCGCCCAGTTGCGCTGGATATCGCGCAGCTTCTTCGCCGCATCGCCGATGGAGGCGATTTCTATCCAGCGCGGGTTCAGCCAGGTGTTTTCCGCCCAGACGGTCTTTTTCGGCACGCCCTTCGCCAGCACAAGGCGATCATAAACGTCGATGACAGTGTCCTCGCCCAGTTCTGTCACCAGTTCGGGCACGAAACCGTCGGGCGCGAGATAGGCGGTAAAGGCATCGGTCATGAGGATTTCGGCGTCATCCGCAGCGACGGCTTGCGCAAATTGCCGGGCTTGTCGAAGGCATCGGCCACGTCATGGTTCTGCACCACTTCGTTGCGCGCCGACATGCGGATAATCTCGTCCTGCATTGTTACGAGCGCGTTCTCGTCGTTCTTCAGGTCATAGATTTGCGCGCGGACGATATTGTCCAGCTTGCCTTCCTTGATCGTGCCGTCGGCGCCGTTGAAGCGGATGTCGAAATCGGAGACGGCGAGCTTCAGGCAGGGCCCGCCCGCATCCCGCACCGCGAAGGCGAATAGCCGGTGGATGGGGCCGATATGGAGGATGCCGGAGACGGGTGTGCGCAGCGACGTGGTATTGAACATCGAAAAGGCGAGTTCGGAGGCATCGCCGAAAATCTCCACCGACAGGTCCATTCCCGCCGCCTTCAGGTCGTTGATGGCGATGCTGAATGCCTCCATTCCCTGCGCGAGGCCCGTTGCATCGCAATCCTCCGCGAACTGCTTGCGCTTCGCGTTGAAGGTATCGCTGATCTGATGGGGGTCCATCCGCCGCATGGGTCAAAGGCTCTTTCTTTATTGAACGGGCACAGCATAGCAGAAAGTTTTGGGCTCTCAATATGAAAAGAGCGGCGCGATTATGCCTCTCGCCCAGACGGAATTTTCCCGGTATAAGCAAGGATACCGCTTTTGCGGCATTTAAACGGGCCTTTTGGTTTATGAAAAAAGAAATGACAGTGCCGGATACCGGCAATCCCACCCATACCTTTCACCCCAGCATCCTGCGCGAATACGACATCCGCGGCACGGTCGGGAATACGCTGACGGAAACAGACTGCTATTTCATCGGCCGCGCTTTCGGCAGCATGGTCCGGCGTCACCGCAACGGCAAGACGGTTGCGGTGGGCTATGACGGGCGCGAAAGCTCGCCGTCTTTCGCGAAGAACATCATCAGGGGCCTGAACGACTGCGGCCTCGACGTCGAGAACATCGGCCTCGGCCCCACGCCGATGGCCTATTTCGCGATGAAGTCGCGCGGGCTCGACGCCGCCGTGATGGTGACGGGGTCGCACAGCCCCCTGTCGTACAACGGCATCAAGATGGCCTACAAGGACGGCCCCTTCTACGGCAAGATGGTGCAGGAACTGGGCCTCATCGCCTCCGTCGGCGATTTCGAGGAAGGGCAGGGCAAGGCCGTCACGCTTGACGTGCAGGACGCCTATGTGGATCGCCTGCTGCAGGATTACACCGGAACGAAAAAGCTGAAAATCGCCTGGGACATCGGCAACGGCGCCACGGGCGAAATCATCCGCCGCCTCGTTTCCCTGCTGCCGGGCGAGCATACCTTGCTGTTCGACAAAATCGACGGCACCTTTCCCAACCACCACCCGGACCCGACGGTCGCGAAGAACCTTGTCGACCTGCAGAAAGCGGTGAAAGACAAGGGCTGCGATATCGGCATCGGCTTCGATGGCGACGGCGACCGCATCGGCGTGATCGATGAAAAGGGCAATATCCTCTGGGCCGACCTGCTGCTGGCGCTTTATGCCGCGGAAGTCCTCAAGGAACATCCCGGTTCTTCCATCATCGCCGACGTGAAGTGCAGCCGCGTGCTCTTCGACGAGGTCGCGCGCCTCGGCGGCAAGCCCGTCATGTGGAACACGGGGCATTCGCTGATCAAGGCGAAGATGCAGGAACTGAAAAGCCCGCTCGCGGGCGAACTCGCGGGGCATATCTGCTTTGCCGACAAATACTACGGCTTCGACGACGCGCCCTATTGCGCGGTGCGCCTGCTGAACATCCTCAGCCATTCGGGGAAGAAGTTCTCGGAGCTCTCGGCCCATCTGCCGAAGATGCACAACACGCCCGAGGTGCGTTTTCATGTGCCGGCCGACCGCAAGTTCAATATCGCGCCGGAAATCAAGACCCGCCTGAAGAACGAAAACGCCAAGGGCGTGGAAATCAACGACATCGACGGCGTGCGCGTCACGACGCCGGACGGCTGGTGGCTGATGCGCCCCTCGAACACCGAAGACGTGCTGACCATCCGCGCCGAAGGCTTCACGCCGGAAGGGCTGGAGCGCCTGAAGAACCAGCTTATCGCACAACTGAAGCAAAGCGGCCTCTCGTCGCCATTTTAATCTGGGGGATATCATATGGACGTCATGCTGCATCCGCGCGTTGTTGAACTGATCGCCTCCCGCATCTGCCACGACCTCGTCAGCCCCGTGGGCGCCGTCAACAACGGCGTCGAGCTCATGCAGGAGCTGGGCGAGGACGCAGGCGACGAGGCGATAAAGCTGATTTCCGACAGCGCGCAGCAGGCCTCCATCCGCCTGAAGGCGTTTCGCCTGAGCTACGGCGCGGCCGGCACCGACAAGAACATCGGTTTCAAGGATATCCGCGAGGCGTTTTCGGACCTGCTGAAAGCGGGCCGCGTGCAGGTGGAATTCGAGCCCGATCTCGGCGTGAAATTCTCCATGCCGCCGCGCGGGTTTTTCAAATGCATGCTTAATCTCCTGGTCATGGCCGAGGAATGCAACCACGGCGAAGGCAAGATCACCGTCTCGGCGCTGGAAGGAAACAAGGGCATCAAGGTCCTTGTCACCGGCAAGAATCCCGGCTTCCGCGAGGGTGCGGACGCCGCCCTGAAAGGGGAAACAACCCCGGAAAACCTCGATCCCCGGTCGGTTCATGCCTATATAACCGGCCGTTTTGCCGCCTATTTCGGCTTCGACCTGAGCTGGCAGGGCCAGCCGGACTTCGGCCGGGTCGAGTTCCAGCTGTCGTTCAAGCCATAATTGACATAATATTACAATTCTGGTATAACCTTTGGCATTCTCATGAATCGTCAGGGAAGGCTGTACACGCATGGCTGTAAGCAAGACCGAAGCCGAAACGATGGGCCATCAACTGCTGCATGAACTTGTCCAGCAGCGGCCCGACATGGAGGATATCTGCTGGCTGATCGGCCAGGGCGCCAGCATGACGGTGACGGATAAAAGCGGCTATACGCCACTCATGCACATGCTGGGAACGGGCAACAGCGGCTATATCAAGGCCATGCTCGACCATGGCGCAGACGTGAATTACCGCCACCCGTCCAGCGGGCGCAGCATCCTGCAGATCGCCGTTTCTCGCAGTTCGGCCCACATTATCGGCATGGTCCTGGCCGCAAACGGCGACGTCTTCCAGAAGGACAAAGACAGCGACAACGCCCTGGCGCTGGCGCGCAGGCGCGGCGATGCGGGGATACTGTCCCTCGTCGAGGCGCGGGCGAAAGAGCAGCAGCCCGACTATCAGGCGCGCGAGGCGCTGATGGCGGCGGCCGAGGCCGGCATGCAGATTGAAAAATCCTTCCGCCCGCTGAAACCCCTGAAATTCAGGATGACTTGACATGACGGTCGCCGACCTTGTTAGCCGCCAGCTTGGATGCGACCTGCTTGAGGAACTGGCGGAGCAGGACCCCGATTTCGACTACATCAACCGCA
>SCTB01000174.1 GCA_004297545.1 Alphaproteobacteria bacterium | reverse complement strand
GAGAAAAAGCGGGTCTAGGTAAGAGAAAAAGCGGGTCTAGGTAAGAGAAAAGCACAAAATCTCTTGAATTTGTGTTGCGCAGAATTACAATGGGGTGCAAATCAGGACTACCTTTTAGGCTTGCTTCCATGGCAGACAGAAACCTTGTTGTTCAGCACAATAAGATTGTTGAAGCAAAATATAAGCTATCTGTTGGCGAACAGAGGCTTATTAAGCTATTAATTTCGATGATCGAAAAAGATGATGAAGATTTCAAGCCATACCGAATATCGGTAAGCAACCTATCTAGATTGCTTGATTTATCAGATAATGATTTTTACAGGAAAATAAACGAGCTATCTAAAAAGCTAATTTCGAATGTTTTAACTTTCAAGGACGGAAGCGACAGGGAATTGCAAGTAGCATGGCTGTCTTCCGCAGAATACATAAAGAGCAAAGGAATTGTTGAGCTTGAGTTTTCGCCTAAGTTAAAGCCATTTCTATTGCAGTTGAAAGAACATTTCACAGCATACGAATTGGTTAACGTAATCCGGCTGAAACATACTTACTCAATTAGAATATATGAGCTTTTGAAGCAATACGAGAGGATAGGCAGAAGAAGGTTCTCGATTGAAAAGCTCAGGGAACTATTAATGATGGGCGATGAAGAATATAAGCAATTCTGCGATTTCAGAAGATGGGTGTTAAAAGTCGCTCAAAAAGAACTTGCGGAGAAAACCGATATCGCTTTTTCCTGGCAAGAGGAAAAGGCAAGGCAGAAGTGCATTGCCATAGAATTTATTATCACATCGCAAAAGAGACCGGACGCCGCAACAATAGATGTCCGCGAAGCAAACCCAGCGAATTCAAAGCTCATCGAGCAAGAGTTTTCCATCGTTTCGACGCTGATTGAGCTTGGCGTCTCTAAAAAGACGGCGGAGCAACTTGCCAAGCAATACGGCGAGGACCACATCCGGGAAAAAATCATCTATGTACAAGCCCAGCAGCGGGAAGGCAAGCTGAAGAACCCGGCGGGCTTCCTGGTCGAGGCGATCAAGAACGGCTACCAGGACACCCAGGCGAAGGAGCGCAAGGCCAGGACGGCCAGCCCGGAGGAGCGCGAGGAAGCCACGCGCAAGCAATGGGAGGCGCTCAAGGCGAAGTGGAGCGCCTGGCGGAAGCAGCGGACGGAAGCGCTCATCGCCGCGCTGGACCCCGCCGCCCTGGAGCGCGAGGAGGCGGCGTTCCGCGCCTCGCTGGCGGGCAATTCCGCGCTGCGGAAGCTGGTGGAGAAGAGCGCGGAGAACGCAGCGCGGCAGTTCCGCATCCACGTCGCCGGCCAGAGGGCCGAATTCGGGCTGCCGGAGTGGGCGCGAGCGGTCGGCGCGGACCTGTCGCCCTTCCTGGATTTGGCTCGGATCGAGGGCAAGCTGTAGCGAGAAGGCCGCAGGGCGGGCCGAGGAGAACGAAGCCCATCAACCGCGACCGATGCGCCATCGTCCGTTCCGCGCGCTCCACGGGCTACTCGCTTCGCTTCAGCGCGCCGGGCGGCGCTCAAATCCCCAGCTCGGGATCGGGCAGCCGGCTGAACACGTCCCGCACGCCGGCGCTCCATTGGCTGCTCAGCGCCGCGAAATAGGCGTCGCCCTCGTCGAAGCGGCGGCGCATCCGGACTTCGAGGCTATCCCGCTGGTAGCACAGCAGGTCGATGGGCATGCCGACGGACAGGTTGCTGCGCATGGTCGAATCGAAGGAAACCAGCACGCATTTGGCGGCGTCGGCGAGGCTGGTGCCGGGCGCGATGACCCGGTCTATGATCGGCTTGCCGTATTTGGCCTCGCCGGTCTGGAAATAAGGCGTGGTGCTCAGGTCCCCTTCGATGAAGTTGCCTTCCGAGTAGAGCCGGAACAGCCGCATCGGCTCGCCGCGCAATTGCCCGCCGAGGATGAAGGAAGCGTTGAACCCGCCGCTTTCCTGGAGGTAATGGCCGTCGCGGCGGTCGACATCGCGCATGGCGTCCGACACCACGCCGGCGGCGTCGAACAAGGTCTTGGCGGTCCAGATCGTGGGGCCCCCGTCGCCGACGGCGCCCCGCTGCCTCAGCAGGCTGACGACGGCCTGCGTCCCGGCGAGGTTGCCCGAGCTGAGCAGCACGACCACCCGGTCGCCGGCGCGCTCGAACACCGTCATCT
>SCTB01000173.1 GCA_004297545.1 Alphaproteobacteria bacterium | reverse complement strand
CGACGGCATCCTGACCGGATACGACCCGCTGACCAGCGCGATATCGGATTTCGTCCACCTGACGGAAGCCAACGGCAGCACGGTCCTGTCCGTGGATGCGGACGGCGCGCTCAACGGCGCCCGCTTCGTAGCGCTTGCGACGCTGACGGGCGTCACGGGCCTCGACGTCAACACGATGCTTGCGAACGAGAACCTGGAGATAGCCTAAAAAAGATACCCAACGTACTGGACTTGTCAGACTGCGCCGTAATCCCGGGGAATGCCGGGATTACGGCCGTTTCTTTTACCCTCTTGACTAATACTCGATACGAGCATATAAAATACTCCATCAGAGTATAAATCAAGGGAATCGCCGCATCATGACCAGGAAAAAGCTCGAAGCCACCGTCAGGAAAGTCACGCCTGTCTACAAAGGCTTTCTCACCATCAACCGCTATGAAATCGAGAAAGACCTGCACGAGGGCGGCAAGCAGGATATGACCTGGCTGATCATGGAGCGGGGGAATGCGGTGGGTATTCTCGCTTATGACCCGGGGGCGGACAAGGTCGTGCTGGTGAATGAAATGCGCCCCGGCATCCTGGCGGCGGGCGATTACCCCTATACCGATACGCTGCCGGCGGGCGGCATCGCGCGCGGGGAAACGCCCGTCGACGCGGCCGTGCGCGAGATGAAAGAGGAAACCGGCCTCGACCTCAAAGGCGGCCGCATCATCCACGACCGGGCTTATGTGAGCGCCGGCGGCACCTCGGAAAGCATTTCGATCGTTTTCGGCGCCATCGACATTTCAAAGGCGGGCGGCATCCACGGGAATGCGGACGAGCTGGAGAATATCAAGACGACCGTTGTTTCCTCGGCCGAGTTCATGGCGATGATCAAAAGCGGGGAGATCAACGACCTGAAGACCATGGTCGCAGGCTACTGGCTCATGGAAAACAAGCCGGCGCTGCAGATGGAATACGCTAAAAGCCTGAAAGAGGAATTCGCGAAGGAAGCGGATGCTCCCGTCGCGCCGCCGAAACCGCCGCAGTTCCGCCCGCCCGCGCCGGGGATGTGAGGCGGGCTTTTACTGCGAAAAAAGAAACGAAAAAGGCGATGAGGACAGCCGCAGATTTACCTGCATGCCGTCCTCCCGCACCTCAATTTTTATCGCGATCAGTCCAGAGAAGGATCGCCCAGAATAATGCTCAACGGGGGCGGGTTGCCGCCGAGGTCGCAGAGCGCCTGATGGGCGTCTTTGATCGCCTGCTTGTTCTCGAACGCGCTGAAGCCCACGACCTGCAGCGCCGTGGCGGCGCCTTTGGAATCATAGCCCTTGGTGTCGATGACGATCGTCGCCTGATAGGCGTTGAAATCGAAAATCTGCATCAGGATGGAGTTGAGTTCGCGGGTGACCGGCACATAGCGGCGGTACATGACTACTTTGTCATCCATGCGCTGATAGCCTTCGAGCTGCCAGCGTTCTGTTTTCTTGTCATCATCTCTCACGAGTCTCAGGTCGTTTTTCTTTTGTGTGACAGACATTGCACTTTTCCCCTTTTAAAAAAATTTTGACAACGAATAAGTAGGTACAAGAACTGTAAGAGAAAAAGGTTAAATTACGGTGAATCGTTATGGCAGAAGGGGTTGCAGGGCATCCCTGCTCAACATAATCCGCCATACCCGAGGGAATCGAATTAAAGCTTCAGCTTCCCGCCGGGCTTCTGCATTTTGTTGACGGCGGCGGGTTCTTTGTTGAAGACCTCCGCGGTATCGCATTCCAGCATTACCTGGTTTCCGGCGCAGATGCCGACGATTTTCTTCTGAAGTTTCTGCAGCGCTTCCGCGTCTTCATTGAAATCGAAGCATTCGCCTGAAATAACGTGGCGCCGGTAGGAATTGCCGCCATCCGCACTGCGGCGGCCGCCTTCGCCGGTAAAGTTGTATTCCGACACGTAAACGCGCAGGACATCCTTGTCGGCATGTTTGGTCGCAACGGCGAACATATGGGTCGTGCGGCCGCATTCAATGAAGCCATAGGCCTCGATCAGCCCGCCGCCGTTGCCGCTGACCGTGTACATCATGTCATAGGCGTTGGTATGCGTGCCATACCGGATGGCGAGGCTCACGTCGATGCCTTCGCTTTGCAGGCTGCCGATGGTTTCGCTCAAGTACTGCAGGACGATGTCCGTGCCGGATTTGGCGAATGAATCGCGCGCATCCGTGCGGGCCTTGTCGAAGGCCTCGCGGAACTCGCCGGGCGTCAGGGGAGACTGATCTTTCACGGCTTGGGCTGTTTGAGCCGCGTGGATTTGGGCAGCAGCGTGTTTTCGCGCGCGGCGGGCAGGTCGAACTGCTTGAGGTCTTCCATCGCTGCGCAGGCGGCGGCGGTCTGCAGGATGGCGCTCATGAAGCTGACTGTATCCTCGGGATTTTCGAGATTATAGCGCAGGAATTTCGGCTCGCTCTTGTTTATTTTCAGCGTGCCGCCCGACGAGCGCTCGGTCTTGTACCAGAACTCGTCGCTTTCAAGCGACTGCACGCCTAAGGAAGGCTTGTTCAGGTTTTCGGTATAGCAATCGACCTTCTGGTCGGGATAGACGCGGATCAGAAAGCGTGCCTCGTAGACGCTCAAAATGCCGTAGAGCGGCTGGTCGCCGCCGGGGCGGGAGAGCAGGTTGAATTCGCGCAGCTTCTCGAAGGTCGCGAGCTCAATGCCGACTTCATCCGTGCCGATGGCGTGGAATTTGGTGACGATCTCGTTCAGCTTCGCCAGCGTGGGGCGGAAGGGCGCGCGCTGCTCGCGGTCTTGCGCGACGAGCGCCTTGAAGGTGGACGACAGGCTGTCCGGCGATGTATCGCGCAGGACAGTCGGGTCTTCCTGCGGCGCGGGTGCGGGCTGCTCCTGCGCTGTACTGGATGCATCGTTCTTGATGGGCTGGTCGTCTTTGGGCATCTTGAGCTTTATAACCATATGATTTTGTTAGGGCTCTTCAATCCGGGCTTGATGAGGCCATCTTATTAAAAATGAATTCTTATGTCAAGGCCGCACGATCTTTTAAAAACTGTTGAATTTCAATGGCTTTATATGCAAACTTCAGCTCCAGAAAATCCGGTTAGAAGTATGTCTGCTCCCGCACAGTTCATCCATTTGAGGGTCCATTCCGCCTATTCGCTGGCGGAGGGCGCCATCAAGCTCAAGGATCTCGTGCCGCTGACCAAGCAGCTGGGCATGCCGACGGTTGCGGTCACGGATACGGGCAACCTCTTCGGCGCGATCGAATTCTCGACCACGGCGGCGAAGGAGGGCATCCAGCCCATCATCGGCTGCCAGCTCTGGGTCGAGCGCCCGGACCAGAAAGACCAGAAGAACAAAAAGTCCGAAATGCCGGACCAGCTCGTCGTCCTCGTGCAGAGCGAGCAGGGCTATAAAAATCTCATGAAGCTTTCCAGCAAAAGCTTTCTCGAGCCGCTCGCGCATGCGGAACAGCCGGCCGTGTCATGGGAAGACCTCGAAAAATATTCTGCCGGGCTTATCGCGCTGACGGCCGGCGTCAAGGGCGCGGTCGGGCGCATGCTGCTCGAAAACCGCGCGGGTGAAGCGGAGAAGACGCTGCTGCGCCTGCACGCGATTTTCGGCGACAGATTGTATGTGGAGCTTGAACGCCACGGCACCTCCGATGAAGTCGGCATCGAGGATGCGCTGCTGAACTTCGCCTTCGCGCATAATATCCCGATTGTGGCGACCAACAACGTCTTTTTCTCCGACCCCGATATGTACGAGGCGCATGACGCGCTGATGTGCATCGCCGAGAGCGCTTATGTGCAGGACACCAACCGCCGCAAGGCGACGCCCGAGCATTACTTCAAGTCTGCCGAACAAATGGCCGAGCTGTTCCGCGACCTGCCCGAAGCAATAGAAAACACCGTGCAGATCGCGAAACGCTGCGCCTATATGCTCAAAGAGGTCAAGCCGATCCTGCCCCGTTTCGAAACCGAAAAGGGCAAGACCGAGGAAGACGAGCTGCGGGAGCGTACGGCCAAGGGCCTCGACTGGCGGCTGGAGAATTACGTTTACAGGTCCGACTGGGACAAGGCCAAAAAAGAGACTGTTCGCAAGCAGTATTTCGACCGCATGGAATACGAACTGGGCGTCCTTATCAAAATGGGTTTTGCCGGTTACTTCCTGATCGTCTCGGACTTTATCCAGTGGGCGAAGGATCATGATATTCCGGTAGGGCCGGGGCGCGGGTCGGGCGCGGGATCCGTCGTCGCCTGGGCGACCAAGATTACCGACTTGGACCCCATCGAGATGAACCTGCTGTTCGAGCGCTTCCTGAACCCGGAACGCGTGTCGATGCCCGACTTCGACGTCGACTTCTGCCAGGAGCGCCGCGACGAGGTCATCAACTATGTGCGCGACAAATACGGCCGCGACAGCGTGGCGCAGATCATCACCTTCGGTAAGCTGCAGGCGCGCGCCGTGGTGCGTGACGTGGGCCGCGTGCTGCAGATGCCGTATGGGCAGGTCGACAAAATCGCCAAGCTCGTCCCGCAGAACCCGGCCAACCCCATCAGCCTTGAGGAAGCGCTCGAATCCGAGCCGCTGCTGCGCGAGGCGCGCGACACCGACGACCAGGTGAAAAAGCTTATCGACATCGCGCTGAAGCTGGAAGGGCTCTATCGCCACGCCTCGACCCATGCCGCGGGCGTGGTCATCGGCGACCGTCCGCTGGACGAGCTGGTGCCGCTCTACCGCGACCCCGGCGCGGACATTGCGGCCACGCAGTTCAACATGAAGGATGTCGAGAAGGCGGGGCTTGTCAAATTCGACTTCCTCGGCCTGAAAACGCTGACCGTCATCAAGGACGCCATCCGCCTGATCCGCGAGACGACGGGAGAGGTGCTCGACCCGCTCAAATTCCCGCTGGACGACAAGCGCACCTATGAAATTTTGGCCAAGGGCGATTGTTCCGCTGTCTTCCAGCTTGAAAGCGCGGGCATGCGCGACCTCTGCAAGCAGATGAACGTCAAGAACTTCGACGAGATCATCGCTATCGTGGCCCTGTTCCGCCCCGGCCCGATGGAGAACATCCCGAAATACATCGCGAACCTCTCGGGCAAGGAAAAGATCGAGTATATGCATCCGCTGCTCGAACCCGTGCTGAAAGATACCTACGGCGTCATGATCTACCAGGAACAGGTCATGGCCGCGGCGCAGGTGCTGGCCGGCTATACGCTGGGCGGCGCCGACCTGCTGCGCCGCGCGATGGGTAA
>SCTB01000172.1 GCA_004297545.1 Alphaproteobacteria bacterium | reverse complement strand
TATACTTTAATAATAAATGGGAATATTTCCCGTACAATACAAATTAGAGGAAATATATTTTTACTCCGCATTTTATGTATAAAATATTGATTTATATATATTTTATATAATTTCATAAGCTAGAATATATAAAATTTCAGGCATCTTATATGATATAAATTCACATTTATAGGTATAATACAGAAAGAGGGATCTCTCAGTTGAGACGACTCCGGGATTTGAAACGCGATGCAAAAACAGGGTGACGAGAAGCTATTTTCCGCGCTGCGCCGTATTTTACGGCCGATCATCCGTGTGCTGATTGCAAGAAATATCACCCTCCAGGCCACGCTGGATATGCTCAAGGTCCTGTATGTCCAGGCGGCAGAACAGCAGCTGATGGATGACGGCAAAAAGCCGACCGACAGCCACATCAGCGTCATGACGGGCGTTCACCGGAAAGACGTCAAGGAACTCCGGAACCGGGACCGGAGCGTGATGTCCCCCCCCCGGCAGCTTTCAATCGTATCGGAAGTGCTGGCGACCTGGGCAGGCGACCCGAAGTACCTCGACGGTCAGGGAAAACCAGTCCTGCTGCCGTACATCAACAAAGAGAACCCCCAAAACTCTTTTTTCGCTCTGGCGGAAAGCGTTTCGAAGGACGTACAGCCCCGTGCCCTGCTGGACGATTTTGTCCGTCTTGGCCTCGGCAATGAAGATCCCGTCACCGGGATTGTTTCCTTAAGGGCGGACGCATTCGTGCCGCGTGATAACTGGGAGGAACAGCTCTATTATTTCGGCAAAAATGGCGGCGATCATCTGATGGCGGCTTCCGCGAACATCCTGTCTGAAAAACCCCCCTTCATGGACAGATCCGTATACCACGACGGACTGACCGCAAAATCCGCGGAGGAATTAAGGAGCCTGTCGGTCGATGCGGCGATGAAGATGCTGCGCGTTGTCAACCGCAAGGCCTTCGAACTTTCAGAGCGGGACAAAGGCAAGGACGGGGCGAGTCACAGGATTAATCTCGGTGTATTTTTTTACTCGGAAAAGAACAACGGAGGCGGCGATGACAAATAACATGCCGTTCGGGAAAATTAAATTTCTACGGGCGGCGGCGACGGGAGTTTTCCTGACGATGCTGGTGCTGCCCCCCGCGGCTTCGGCGCAAGCCGGCGGCGTTTGCAGGACGCCTGACGGGTTTTCATTTCTGGCGGCGGCTCAAAATCCTCCCGCGACCCCGCCGGCAAAGGACGAACGAAAAGATGGCAAGGGCATCGGCGGCACTGGAGTAACAGCTGATCGCGGCATGGGCGGAACCGGAATAGACGTCGCCAACGGCAAGGGGATCGGCGGCACCGGAATAACGACGGATCGCGGCGTGGGGGGGACCGGAATAGACGTCGCCAATGGAAAGGGCATCGGCGGCACGGGCGTCAGATTTGAAGGCGGTATCGCGGTCCATGGCCGTATCACGGGCTTTGGAAGCATCTGCGTGGATGGGCTGGAAATAAAATTTTCGAACGCCACGCCTGTACAGGACGGCGCACGAAAGATGTCGGCGGCGGATCTTAAAGTCGGCCAGGTCGTGTCCGTCGTCGCCGCTCCGGCAGGAGAGGGGCTGATGGCGCGCAGCATCGCGGTAGATACGCTTGTAACGGGAAAACTTATTTCCATCGATGCCGCGCATCGCACGCTCAATGTTGCGGGACAAAAAGTGACCGTTACTAATTTGGAGAAAGTCGCCAATAGCCTGACTCCGGGACATTCGATCTCCGTATCCGGCTTTAAAACCGGCCGCAACGGAATTGTCGCGACCTTCATCAATCGTCAGCCGCATGCATCAGCCGCGCACGCGTCTCCTGCTCTGGGTGCAGCGCCGCATGCCGCCATACAGGGCTTCGTCACGCACAAAGATAATGCGGGGCTTACTGTGGGAAGCGCAAAAGTCGCGATACCCGAAAATGCGCGTGTCATTGGCGGCACCCGGGGCGGGATCGCCGAAAATGATCGTGTTATCGTCATCGGCAGGCACGAGGCCGGCGGCGGCATCACGGCGGAAATCGTGGCGATAGAACACCGCGATATTCCTGCCGAAATCAGCGACCTGCGCGATTCCGAGAGCCATGTTCCCCATCAGGGAAAATCCGATACCGGAAAGGAAAGATCCGGAGATGACGGAGGTTCCGGCTCGGGGCATGACGATGGGGATTCTGGTTCGGGGAGCGACGGCGGAGATTCCGGCTCGGGGCGCGACGGTGGCGGCTTCGAACATGAATCCGGGTCGGATCGGAGCGGGAGTGACAGGCCAGAAATCGACGGACATGAAGGGTCCGGGGGGGGCGACAGATAGCCGGAAGTCAGATCGTCAGCGCATGTAGCCGAAAGTCGTCGCGGGTGTCAGGTAATCAAACAAAGTATGCGTGCGCACCTCATTGACGGCGCCGCCGGACAAAACCGGATTGTCCAGAAGCCTGCCGTTGCGGAACAGCAGCGTCAACTCATAGCTGAATCCGCTTTCGTCCGTCCGAATGCGGATGGGAGAGGACATCCCGTGACGGCGCGTCACGCTTTTGTATCGGAGCCGGTATCCCGTCAGCGCGCCTGGGGCGCCGGCAACGGGATTGTCGCCTCCCGCAACGACGCCGCGGCTGAGAGCGAGGCGCCAGACATCCTCCGGGTTCAGCTGCAGAAAGTCGTTCCTTTCCCGCTCGAGCGCGGAAAACACGGCGGCCTCCTCCATGCCCGCCTGCAATTTTCCGACATGTTCTCTCAGGTCGTCTGCGGATTTGAAATAGTTTTCATTGTTCGCATCGGTGCCCCCCGGCACCGGCACGACGCTTGTGCACGCCGACAGCGCGAGGAAGAACGCCATGAACGACGCCGCCATAAGATTCCGCTTTATCAAAGCCATACAATCTCCGCTATACGGTCTTCAACCTCGTTTTCCTGCTCCTGCCCGCAAAGTCATTCCAGCACAGGCAGCAGGAGACGAGCTTGACGAATATCAAAAATCCCCCCTTTGAAGGATTTATGAAGATCGCCTGGCGCCCGCTATGGAAACGGCGGCGGCCGGGGTAATATATCCCAAGCTTCGCGCCGGCCTGATACACTGATTGCGGAAGAGGAGAAAATCGGAATGACCGAGGTTGTCGCAAGGCTGCGCGGGATCATCGCCGACCTGCAGTCGGAGGTCGAGAAGGAAATCGGCGAGCGGCGCGACTTGTTCCGTTACAGGCTGGACCAGCGAAAAGTCATTTTCGAGCAGGAGGTCGTTGCGCAGCATCGCCAGATGCGCATGAAGCTGGGCAGGTTCATGAGAGAGTCCGCCCTCGGCGCCGTGCTGACGGCGCCCATTCTTTATATCCAGATTATTCCGGTCTCCCTGATGGATATCTTCGCGACCTTTTATCAGCAGACCTGTTTCAGGGTATACGGCATTCCGCTGGTAAAGCGCGGCGAGCATGTGATCATGGACCGCAAATATCTCGCCTATCTCAACTGGATCGAAAAGCTGAACTGCATTTATTGCGAATACGCCAACGGCGTCGTTTCCTATGTCCGGGAAATCGCCAGCCGGACGGAGCAATACTGGTGCCCCATCAAGCATGCCAGCAAGCTGAAGGATCCGCTGGGACGCTACTATGATTTCCTTGAATACGGGGATGCCGAGGGGTTTCAGGAAAAGCTTGCCGGACAGCGCAATCGCTGCCGCGCCTGCGAAGCTTCCGGCAGCTGCGGCAGGAAAGCCGGCCAATAGTCATGTTCCCGGCGGCGCCTCATTCGGCGGCGACCTCGGAGACGTTGTGAACCCATTCGGCCTGCCGGTAATCGAAACCCGCTTCAAGGGCGGGTTTTATAATCTGAAAGTACGGGGAGAGATCGAAATCGCGGGGGGCATACAGGCGGCTTCCCTTGATATGCCGGATTTCACGCAAGGCCGCCTCTCCTTCGCGCCCCAGACCGTCGCGCCAGGCGGCATCGGGCAGAATAGGGTATTGAATCGCCTCGAAAGCCCCTGCAATCAGGGTAGAACAGATGGCGCGCGTCGGCTCGCCGCCGCCAAAAGCCAGCATTTTGCGCCGCCACCTGACGGGCACGGGCGGCTGCGGCAGCAGGTAGCGAACGAGGTCTATGGCGTTCTTCAGGTCATACTGCATGCCGATCCGGCTCACCGCATAGGCGACGACTTTCGCGCAATCATCCTCCGTCAGATTCACGGGACGGCAAATCCGGAGGTTGAATCCCGCATATCTGGATAGCGGCGCCGCGATGACTCCATCGACCATGTCCGCCTCGATCAGGCATGCCGGGTCGGCGGGATCCGCGTTCGCCGGCGCCGCGCTGCCGACATACAGGGCGGCATGCGACCAGGTGGACTGGGTCAGGTATTTGATGGCGACGCTCACCCGCCGGTCGCCTTCCACGAGCAGGATATCGCCGGGCCGCAGGCAATCCCGCAGCTTTTGCGCGCTGGCGATCGAAACGGGCCTGTAGCCCGGCCATTCCTTCTGGAGATAAAGGGCCAGTCCGCGCGCCAGCTTTTCGATGATCCGGTCCAGCACGGCTTTCATTGCCAGGAAAGAATTTCGGGTTTCTTCCGGGGAACCGGCGGCGGCGCCTGCGCCGGCACGCCCAGAATGACCGGCGCGATCGCGGTCATCTTCTCATGCACGCCCAGTCTGCGCTTCCATTCCGGGGTATTCAGCGCGCCAACGGCAAAACCGATCACGCAGCTGCCAAGGCCGGCGCCGCAGGCCGCCAGCATCAGGTTCTCGGCCGCCAGCCAGCAGTCCGCTGCGGCGAAGGAACCCACCGGCTTGGCCCAGATGACAACCAGCGTTCCCGCATCGTAAAAAACATTGAATGCCGCGTCGTTGATAAGGTCGCGGGCGTGTTTTCCCTGCGGCAAATCCTCTTCCAGCTCCTCCTTCAGCAGATTCTTCGCGGCGTCGGAAAGCTGCTTTAGGATCCTTTTGTCCTGGATAACGGTAAAGACCCAGGGCTCCTCGTGCATGGCTGTCGGCGCCTGCACGGCGGCGGCCAGCAGCGCTTCAATACGCGCGCGATCCAGCTGTTCGCCGGTATAGGAGCGGACGGCCCGGCGCCTGTAAATCGCATCCAGCACGCCGATTTCCAGTTCATGGCGCAGTTTTTGTTTTGTCATTTGACGCTCCTGTTGCCTGGTTATCATATATTTCCATCATCCCATGCAACCAACCGCCCTTCATTGACTTTAGTCAATGGAAACAACTCTCTTCGTACTTGAGTTTTTTGACGAATATCAAATTCGCGCAGCGCGCTTTGTGTTCAAATGAACTTATAGAGCGGGCCGGCCGATATTTGTGAACCTTCGTTAAAAAAATGGAGAAGCAACTCATGGAGACACCGTTTACCGGCCCCCGGCCGCCCGGCCGCGGCGAACCTGAGAGAATCGAAACGGCGCCTCCCCATTCCGCAACAGTGTCCATCCCCGCCGGAAAGTTCAAGCTGACGGGAATTCTCACCGTGCCTGCGAATGCCCTGGGTCTGGTGCTTTTTGCGCATGGCAGCGGCAGCGGCAGGCTTAGCCCGCGCAATCAGTATGTCGCATCCGTGCTGAATGAAGCCGGCCTTGCCACGTTGCTTGCCGATTTGCTGACAGCCGAAGAAGACGCGCTGGATGCGCACACGCGGGCCTTCCGTTTTGACATCGCGCTGCTCGCCAAGCGCATGTCGGACATCACCGTATGGAGCTCCGGCAATCCCCTGACGAAGAGCCTGAGCATGGCCTATTTCGGCGCCAGCACCGGCGCGGCGGCGGCTCTGGTTTCCGCGGCGCGCCACCCGGCCTCCATCAGGGCCGTGGTGTCGCGCGGCGGCCGGCCGGACCTGGCAGCCGGCCTTTTGCCTCTCGTTCGCGCGCCGACGCTGCTGATCGTCGGCGACCGGGACCCGGAAGTCCTGCAGTTGAACAGGCAGGCGCTGGAAAAACTGAATGACGACTCGCGACTGGATATCGTCCCGGGCGCAACGCATTTGTTCGAAGAGCCGGGGGCGCTTGAAAGCGTCGCCCGCCTTTCCGCCGACTGGTTTGTCAAGCACATGAGCAGCTGATGCACGAAAGATTTCAGGACAGAATCCACGCGGGACGGGCGCTTGCAAAAGCCCTTGGCGCCTACGCGGGCCGCAAAGACACGCTGGTGCTTGCGCTTCCGCGCGGCGGCGTGCCGCTTGCGCATGAGATCGCAGGAATTCTGGCCCTGCCGATGGATGTCTGGCTGGTGCGCAAGCTGGGCGTGCCGGGCTACGAGGAACTGGCGATGGGCGCCATCGCGCTGGGCGACACCTGTTACCTGAACGACGGTGTCATCCGGGAATTGAACGTCCCGCTGAAACTCGTGCGCGACGTGATCGCTTCCGAGCAAAAGGAACTCAATCGCCGGAATAATCTTTATCGCCGGGGTGCCCCGCTGCCGGACCTCGGGAGCCGGACCGTCATCATCGTCGATGACGGACTCGCCACCGGGGCCACCATGCGCGCGGCCATCGAATCCCTTCGCGCCGCAAAAGCCGCCCGCATCGTCGTCGCCGTTCCGGTGGGCTCCGCCTCCACCTGCGCGGCGCTTCGGGATATCGCGGATGAGGTCGTCTGCCTGCGCATGCCGGAGCCGTTCTACGGCGTCGGGCAATTCTACGATGATTTTTCGCAAACGAGCGACGAGGAAGTCCTGGCCATTCTCGGGCAGCATCCTCCCGCAACAATGGAGCAGAAACATGCAAAGAAATGAAGCCGACCGCCTTCTCGTCAAAGCCATAGAGAAGAACGCGCTTCCCCTGACCGGCGGCGAAAACGATTACGATATCCTCGTCAACGCCGCCCGGGGGCGCAGGTTCGTCCTGCTGGGCGAAGCGACGCACGGAACGCAGGAGTTCTACCGCACCCGCGCCGAGATAACGCAGCGGCTGATCGAGGAGCTCGGCTTCGATGCCGTCGCCGTCGAAGCGGACTGGCCGGACGCCTATGCCATCAACCGGTACGTGTCGAACGAGCCGGGAACGACGGCAAAGGAGGCTCTCGGGAGTTTCGAGCGCTTTCCGGCCTGGATGTGGCGCAATACCGACGTGCAGCACTTCATAGAATGGCTGCAGGCCTATAATGTGGAGAACCGCTGGCCGGGCACGGGCGATAAATGGCCTGCGGGCTTTTATGGGCTTGATCTCTACAGCATGACGAGTTCGATTCACGCGGTGCTCGATTATCTCGGAAAGGTGGATCCTGCCGGAGCGGCCCGCGCCCGCGAGCGATATTCGTGCCTTGACCATTTTCTGGACAATCCCGCGTCTTACGGATACGCCGCGGAATTCGGGATCGCGAATTCCTGCGAAATGGAGATCGTCTCTCAATTGATAGAAATGTATCATAAGAAATTCGAATACATGCGCCGCGACGGCTTTGTCGCGGAGGACGAATATTTCTACGCGACGCAAAACGCGCGGCTGGTCCACGATGCCGAACGCTATTACCGGGCCCATTTCAGGGGGCGCCCGGATTCATGGAATCTGCGGGACAAGCATATGTTCGATACCTTGCAGGACCTCGACGCCCATCTGTCGAAGCGGCTTGGCAGGCCCGCGCGGATTGCGGTCTGGGCGCATAACTCGCATGTCGGAAATTCGGGCGCCACCGCGATGAGCGACCACGGAGAATTCAACATCGGCCAGCTGGTGCGGCATGCCTACGGCAAGCAGGCGCTCCTCGTCGGCTTTTCCACCAGCCGCGGCGCCGTGACGGCGGCTTCCAACTGGGACGAGCCGGCGGAATGCAAGGAAATACGGGCGCCCATTCCCGGCAGTTATGAAGACGTTTTTCACAGCGTCAGCCATAAGAAATTCCTGCTGGATATGAGGGAAAACAACAGCATGGTCGATCTTCTTTCCCAACCCCGCCTGCAGCGCGCTATCGGCGTTGTCTATCGCCCCGATACGGAACGGCAGAGCCATTATTTCACGTCCCGTTTGCCTCAGCAGTTCGATTTCATGCTTCATTTCGACAGCACGCAGGCGGTGCAGCCGCTGGATACGGTCATTCAGATGCATCCCGGCGAAATGGATGAGACCTACCCCTACGGCGTCTGAAGCGCTTTGAAAAACGCCGCTTGCGGACGTCGATTGGCGCATACCCCAGCCGTTCGGCTTCGAGAGGGGCGGCAGCAGGAGCACTCAAGTCGCGTTCCATTTTTGCTGCAGCGCATGAAAAAATCCCCAGGTGCTTTGGCGACGAAAACGCACGATTTATTGCCGTTCTGTTCAAAAAATCCGCTCCTTGGGGAATAAAATTACCGAAAAACGCCTTTTTCATATAGCGTAGTTTCAGGGTTTCAAATATACTGAAACGCAATAACGGCCTGTATTCAGCGGGACCTCCTCAAGAAAAAAATATCAACGGTGTGTGATCATGAGACCCAAAGACATTTCGGTTGTGGGCAACCTGCCGCAGGCGGCGTTCGAGGAATTTTCCGACAAGGAAAAGGAAATCGTCGCGCTCGCGCAGGAGCTGGATGCGCGTTTCCTGCCGCAGTTCGAGCGGCGCGAATTCACCTACCTGCACCACGCGCACAAGATGAAATCCTACCTGCCGGAAGGACTGCACGACGACGCAAACCTTGTGAGGGACCAGCACGTCCGCATCTCCTACAATTACTGGGAGGCGCGCAACAACCCCGAGACAGCGGAAACGATCATCTGCCTCGGCGGCATCTACAACAGCGCGCGGCGCTTCGATTTCTTCGCGGAAGGGGCGGCGCGGAATTTCAACGTCATCGCGCTCGATTACCCGGGCAAGGGGCACAGCGCCAACCTGCGCATGCCGAGCGACTATACGCTCGAAACCTATGCCGACATTGTCGCCGCGCTGATCGACCATGCCGCGCCCGCAGGCAAGTTCCACCTGCTCGGCCATTCCCACGGCACGAAAGTCATTTATACGATGGTGGAGCAGGGGTTCAGCAACCCCAACTGGGCCGGCACGGTGATCGGCGACATGCCGCCCGAAACGCCGCCGGGCCCCAAGCTGCGCCGCGCCTGGCGCAACCGCGAGCGCCCGTTTTCGCACTCGATGGAAGAAGCCGTGAAGCGGCTCGAGAATTTTTTGCAGGGCCACGGCGCGCCGGTGTCGCGCGAGTTCGTGGTCCATGACTTCAATCACGGCTTCGAGCATCACACGCGCGAGGGCTTCGGCTGGGCCTATGATCCCAATTCGATGCAGGGCTATGCGGACGAATACCTGCAGCCCTACGACAAATGGCAGGCCTATAAGGATCTGCCGACGCCGGTCCTGATCCTGGCGGGCGAGAAAAGCAACACCGCGACGCCCGAGGCGGTGAAGCGCATGCTCGAGGAGCGCCCGGACGCCTCGCTGCTGGTGTATGAGGGCGTCGGCCATTACCCCGAGCTGGTCACCCCGCGCCGCATCGCGGAAGTGGCGAAGTGGATCAAAAATGCCGCCGACCCGCAGCCGCTGCGCGCGCTGGTCCCGGCTGACCCGGAGAAGCCGATGCGCAAAGCCATCGTGCAGGATAATAATCCGCCCATGCAGCAGCGCCGCCGCAAAAAATCCGCCCCCGGGAGCGCGCTTTAAATGCCCGCATCCCTGCCCATCGTCTTTATTCCCGGCGCTTCCTCCGACGAAAGCGCATGGGACGAGCAGCGCGATTATTTTTCGCGCCGCACGCAGGTGGTGGTGGCCGGGCTGACCGCTTTCGACGATATCGGCAAAATGGCCGATCATGTGCTGAAAATCGCGCCGCCGGAATTCATGCTCTGCGGCACCTCCATGGGCGGCTATGTCGCGCTGGATGTGCTGAAAAAAGCAGGCGGCCGCGTCAAAAAGGCGGTGTTCTGCAACACCTCCGCCCGCGCCGACACGCCCGAGCGCAGACGCCAGCGCCAGATCGAGGTTGCGCAAGGGGAGGCGGCCTATATCAAGGCGCGGCAGGATGACAGTCATTACCGCGCCTTCCTGAGCGAAAGTTCGTCCCGCGACAAGGCGCTCATCGCGCGGCTGCGCGACATTTCCCTGCGCGTGGGCTACGGCTGCTTCAGCCGCCACCAGGCGGCCTGCGCGGGCAGGGCTGAATTTCTTCAGTTCCTGCCTCTGATTGGCATCCCGGTGCTGGTCGTCGGCGGCGCCGAAGACGCGCTGATGCCGCCCGCGCTGCAGGAAGAAATGCATGGACTGATCAGGGGGTCGCGTCTCGCGATCCTGCCCGGCTCGGGCCATATCACGCAGATGGAAACTCCCGGCGCAATGACCGAAGAGCTGGAAAAATTCCTGTTCGCGGAGGGCGCATAATGGCGGGCGAACCCATAAAAGAAGTGTTCTTCGACTGGGACGGCACCTTCGCCGATACGGAAGCCATCAGCATCAGCCTGACGCGGCGCGTGCTGTCGGACTGCGCAAACGCCGTCTTTGGCCAGCCGATGCAGGCGCAGCTCGACGGCATCGACATGCGCGGCAAGGATTTCGGCCAGATCGCGCGGCAGTTCCAGGACGCGGTGAATGCCGGGCTGCAAGGCGATGCGCCCTTCGTCATCGACGTTGAAGACCTTCGCACGAACAAGCTGCGCCCGGCCGCGCGCGAGGCGCTGCTGGAGGCGAAACTGGCGCCCGGCATTTCCCAAATAGTGGTCGAATTGCAGCAGGATCTGGGCGCGGGCGTTGCGGTGGTCAGCAATAGCCCGCGGCTGCGCATCCAGCCGCTGCTCGAGAAACACGCTTTTGACGCGCGCATCCCGAAAGAGCGGGTCTTCAGCGCCTTCGAGGATACGCCCGGTAAGCTGAAAGAAAACCCCGATATCTATCTTCTGGCGGCAAAGACGCTGGGCATCACGCCGGAACAGGCGGCAGCCGTCGAGGACAGCCTGACCGGCATGCGCGCCGCGAAAGGCGCCGGTATCGGGTTGCGCGTCGGCTACACCGGTCTTGCCGAGCGCGCGCAGGTGGAGGAGCTCAAGCAGGCGCTGCTGAACGCAGGCGCGCATGTGGTCATCGACGACATGAAAGACCTGCTGGCCGTGATCCGCGCGCGCGGCTCCGTAAGCCATCCCAAACCCCTTGATTAACCTTGGTTAATAAAGCTCCATTTTTTCCTTTGAAATCGCCCGAAAGTGCGATATATAAGCCATTACGTTATCCCCCGAAAATTCAAAACTTCTCAAATCCGGCTTCCGGAAACGAGGGGTCTCAGGGGAAAAACAGGCTTTAGGAGCGTGGCTCAATTGGTAGAGCATCGGTCTCCAAAACCGAGGGTTGGGGGTTCGAGTCCCTCCGCTCCTGCCAGTCTTCGCTGCTACGCAGCTACGACTTGGCAAGCCAGCCTGAAAGGGCGAAGACTGGCCGCGTCGAAGTTCCGCAACTTTGCGGAACGTAGACGGGCAAATGGTGATTATAGAGGAAACGAATGATCAAAGACGCAGTCCAGTTTATCCGCGAAGTGCGCACGGAGGCCCTCAAGGTCACCTGGCCCTCGAAAAAGGAAGTATCGACCACGACCGTTGTCGTGTTCATCATGATCGCGATCATGTCGGTCATCCTTCTGGCGGCGGATTTTCTCATTTCAAACGGCATCCAGGCCATTCTGGACCTGGGCAAGTAAGGCAGGATTATCATGGCAAAGCGCTGGTACGTTCTTCACGTTTACTCCGGCTTTGAGAAAAAAGTCGCATCTTCCATCATGGAAACCGCGAAAAAACGCGCGCTCGATCAGTATATCGAGGAAGTGATGGTGCCGACCGAAGAGGTCGTCGAAGTGCGCCGCGGGCAGAAAGTGAATTCCGAGCGCAAGTTCTTCCCGGGCTATGTTCTCGTGAAAATGGAAATGAACGACGACGCCTGGCACCTCGTCAAGAACACGCCGAAGGTCACGGGCTTCCTGGGCGCGGCCGGCACCAAGCCGCAGCCGATTTCCGAGAACGAAGCCAGCCGCCTCATGAAGCAGGTGGTCGAGGGCGCCGAGCGTCCGCGTCCCTCCATTTCGTATGAAATTGGCGAGCAGGTCCGCGTCTGCGACGGCCCGTTCAACTCGTTCAACGGCACGGTCGAGGAAATCGACGAAGACCGCTCGCGCCTCAAGGTGCTGGTCTCCATCTTCGGCCGCTCCACGCCGGTCGAGCTGGAATTCAGCCAGGTCGAGAAGACGTAAAGAGGCTTATCGGCGGAAGCGCCGATTTAGAACGCCGCCATGATCAGCAGTATGCTGGCGCCCGCCTGCGCGCCGCCCTTCCATTTGCGCCGCTCGATGCTCTCGCGCGCCAGCAGCGCCTTTTGCTCCTCCAGCGTGCAGGGGGTTTCCTTGTAGGTGAGTTTCTGCTCGCAGGCCGCCGCGGCCTTCATGACGATGGCCTGCCTGTTTTCGTCCATTTTTGCGCTCGCGAAATTGTAAACGCCGGTCAGGCCGGTGCCCAGAACGAATGCCCAGGAAGCGAGGCTGATGGCTCTCTTGACGGGGAGTTTGGGAACTTTGGGGATTTTAAACATGGCGTCAAATTCCTTCTGCGGCGCTCAGGGCGGAATTCATGCCAGGGAGGGGCAAGGAAACAGCCGTGATTGTTAACACACTGCTGTTTCAGCGGGGGTTGTACTGGCAGGCAAGAAACAGGCAAAAATCGCTCTACCGTGAGTACCCAGCGTGCGGGAATCTATATTGGATTCGCGGTTATATGTCAAATAGATTCAGGGCTATTTGCGCTTGTTGGGGAAATGCTTTCTGGCCTTGGAGGGTTTTTGGGACGCAGGCGGGGACAGCGCATCCTTCACGTCGAAATGCGGCAGGTCGTGCTTTCCGTCGGCATTCACGATCTGCCAGCCGCTCGGCAGCGTGTAGCAGGTGTTGATGTCGGTGACGTGTATGAAGCTTAACGGGAGGGCCGGGTCGTCCGGCACGTTGACCATGGCGCCGTTGTGGAACTCCTGCATCGTGCCGCCGGCTTCCGCCATCACCTGCACGCGGAAGGCGCCGTCGAGATAGCATCCGCGGCTGCCGAGCGGCTTCTTGATGTAATAGCCCGAGCGCAGGTTTCCGTCCTTCACCTGGTCCAGCGACAGATCCGGCCGGTTGAAGCGCACGTACCTCTTCTTCAGCTCCGCGTTCGTCATGTTATAGACGTCGTTGCGGAATCCCGCGTTACGGCAGAAGGTGATCTTCTGCGTGTCCGCGTCATAGGTATAGCCGCGCGCGTAGCCGATGAATTCGTTGACGACATCGCGCGTCATCTCGCCGTTCGCGCTGTCGATAAGATATTCGAGCTTCGCCTTCAGCGCCGACTGCACGAATTCATCGACGCGGTTGATGACGACGACATTGCTGCCGTCCGCCGGGATTTTCTGCGGCCCGGCTTCGAGCTCGATGCTGGTAACCTGCCCCTCGGAACCGCGCATTTTTGCTTCGAGTTCCTTGATGTTCGGCATCAGAAGAGGTCCCTTGCCGTCGCCGAAATCGGGTATGGCGAGAATGAAGCGCCCTTCCTGCGCCGCCTTGACGGGCAGGAGTTTTTGTTTCTCCAGAAACGCGCGCAGCGCCGCGCGGTCCAAAAGCGGGGACTCTTTTTTCATGCCACCATATTAGATGAAATATGTAAATCTTTGGTTAAGGCTGTTTTCGCCCTGAAAGCCGCTGAAACCGGCCTATATCAGGCGTCACGCATGGCGGCAAAAGGCGCAAATCATGCTATATATTGAGTCTCTTTGAAGGCGCGCGCCGGGTCTCAAAAGCGCCATTGTTTTTTAAGGGCAACAACATTGCTGGAACAAATCATGCTGTCTTTCAGGAGTTTCGTCTTTACGGGTTTTATCGCGCTCAGCCTGCTGGCCGGGACATCGAACGCCGCCTTCGCCGACGAGCAGGCTGCAAAACCGGAGGCCGCTGCGCCCGCCGCTTCGGAGGCGGACAGCAAGAAACAGGCCGCCGCGCGGGCCGCTTTCGAAAAGCTTATCGTGCACGGCCCCGACAAGGTGAAGCTCGGCAACCAGGCCACCCTTTCCCTGCCGGCAGGCGTCAATTTTATTCCGAAGAAACAGGCGCTCGCCGTCATGGCGCATATGGGCAACCACATGGACGAGGAAAATTTCTACGGCCTCCTCATTCCGGCGGATGAAAACCAGAAATGGTTCGTCGCCGCCAGCTTCGACGACTCCGGCTTCATCAAGGACGACGACCAGGCGAGCATTGACGCCGATAAAATCCTTGAGGAGATGCAGAAGGGGCTGAAAGAGGACAACGACGATCGCAAGGCGCAGGGCATTTCGCAGCTTGAAATCGTGGGTTGGATCGAAAAGCCGCATTACGACGCGAAGGCGCACCAGCTGATCTGGTCCATCGAGGCGAAGGAAACGGGAGGCAAGGCGCCGCCGCCCTCGGACAACGCCGTCAACTATAACACCTTCGCGCTGGGCCGGGGCGGCTTCATCAGCCTCAACCTCGTGACCTCGACGACCGATGTCGGCAACGACAAAAAGATTATAGCTACGCTGCTGCAGAACCTCGCCTTCGACGAAGGCAGGAAATACGAGAACTTCGATCCCAAAACCGACAAGGTCGCCGAATACGGCCTGATGGCGCTGATCGGGGGCGTTGCCGCCAAGAAGCTGGGACTCTTCGCGCTGCTCGCGGCCGTGGTGGCGAAATCCGCCAAGGCGCTTATCGTCGTGGCGCTTGCGGCCGGAGTCGCCGTGAAGAAATTCTTCAAACGCCGCGACCCGACAGTATAAGGAATGCTCAGTAGCCTCTTACTTTTCCTCAAAGCCAGCAAGTTTGGGCCGATGCTCCTGACCTGCGGCACCATGCTTATTTCCATCGCTGCATATGCACACAGTTTCGGTTGGCTATTCTCAGCCGGTATTGTGCTGCTCATCCTTGTGCACGAAATGGGACACTACATTGCGGCCCGGCAGCGTGGTCTGAAGGTCGGCGCTCCCACTTTCATTCCGTTCGTCGGCGCATGGATCGACATGAAGGACAAGCCGCATAATGTCGAGACGGAGGCCTATGTGGGTCTTGCCGGTCCTCTTGTCGGGACGCTGGGCGCGCTTGCCGTTTATTATGCCGCCCGCCATTACGACAGCACGTTTTTGCTGGCGCTTTCCTATACGGGGTTCATGCTGAACCTGTTCAACCTGATCCCGATGTCGCCGCTGGATGGCGGGCGGATCACAGCTGTGTTGTCCCCGCGAATATGGCTGCTCGGCGCTCCGCTTCTTGTCGGGTTATATTTCTGGAATCATAATCCCCTGATTATTCTCATCGGCCTTTTTGCCTGGCCGCAACTGGTGCGCGCCTGGCGGTATGACCCCAAGGCGCCGGAGAATGCCGCTTACTATTCCATTTCCGCCGAGCATCGGCTTTTCTACACGACCTTTTATCTTCTGCTGACGGGGTTCCTGGCCCTCATGTCCTTCGACCTGCACAATACCCTGCATCCGGGGGCCTGATATTCCTTTGTTTACAAGCGTTTGGCCCATTGACATTATACATAATATTTGATATAATGCTGCCCGAACAATGACTTGGGATGCCAAGGTTATCGAGGATGTAATGAGCGCAGCCAACGACCTCAACAATGCCGCCGCGAAGAAGGAGCTTTCACCGGACGAGGCCTTGTGGGCCTCCGTCAGCCATCGCTTTCAGGATGCGACGATTGCGGCGCTTAACGCAGGCGCCAACCCAAATGCCGTGGATAAAAACGGATATTCCGTGCTGATGCACCTGGTCCGGGAGCGGCATTGGGAGTCAGCGACTGTACTGATCAAGCATGGCGCGAATGTGCGCTGGGTGGCGCCGGACGGCGAGTCCGCCTATACGATTTACAAGGGCAAGGAAGAAAAGCCGGAGAACATCAAATATTTTCTGAACCTTCATGGCGGCGCGCCGGCACTGGCAGAGCTTCTTGAGGCCATCGACAAGAAGGACGCTGACGAGGCCCAGCGCATCCTGGAGTCCGGCAAAATCATCGATATCAACCTGCCCGGCCAGGCCAATGGCTATACGGCGGTGGAGAAATGCATCTCGGAAGACGCGCCGGTCATTCTCGATCTCGTGCTGCAGGCCGGGGCAAGTCCCAACCGCGTCAAGGACAAAAGCCCGCTGATCAGCGCCATCAAACAGTGGCACGCCAGCCCTGTGATCGTGCGGGTATTGCTGGAGGCCGGCGCCGATCCCGATGCTGCCGACGCTGATAATTCCCGGCCCTTGCTCAAGGCGGCTGCCAAGGGGCAGGAATCCATCGTCACGCTGCTGCTCGAGCATGGCGCCGACGTCAATATCAATGCGGGGCAGGGCGACACCGCGGTGCATGAGGCGGCGGAAAAGGGCTACCCCGAAATCATCCGCATCCTGGCGGCGCACGGCGCGGACCTGACATGCGTGAACCGCGAGGGACAGCCACCGCTGGAATTAGCTGTTCTTCACCGCCACCGGGAGGCCTTTGATGCGCTTATCGAGGCGGGCGCAGACCCGCTCCGGTGCGGCAAGAACGGCATTACGCTGGTGATGGACGCCGCCTGGTCAGGCGAAGCCGGGGTGATCCCGTACCTTGTGAAGCGCGGCGTCGGCATCGATGCCCGGAAGGAAGATGATGGCTATACGGCGCTGATGTGGGCCGCATTCGGAGGCAAGGGCGAATGCGTGCGCAAGCTGCTCGAGCTTGGCGCCAACTATGATTTGAAAAACAAGGACGGCAAGACCGCGCTCGATATCGCAAGGGAAAAGGGCCATGTCCATGCGGTGCGGCTTATCTCCCTGAAAATCGCCGATGATGTCGCTGCCGGCCGCCGCGCCCCCGAACCCGTGAAAAAGCCGTTCCGGATTGTCCTGAGGATGAACAATGCCTGAAGCTCATTACGACGCAGAAGCCACCGAGGAGATGTTCGGCGCGATTGCAAAGGGCGACATCGCGAAGGCCCTGCGCGCGCTGGAAGAAGGCGCCAATCCCAACGCCACGCAAGGTGAGATGAAAAATTCCCCGCTGATGCTCTGCGCGCTTTACCACAATCCACTGGTCGCAAAGGCTTTACTGGAAAAAGGGGCCGATCCCGATTACGCGCGCAGGGGCGGAGACACGGCGCTTATCATGACTGCGTTTTCCAACGACCGCGCGACGGCAAAGGCCATCGTCGACGCCGGCGCGAATATCCTCAAGCAGAACAACAGCAATCAGGACGCCATGATGCGCGCGCATAGCGAAGGCAATCACACGATGGCGCCGATGTTCCGGCAGTGGGCGGATGAGCGGGTTGAACGCATTGCACACCGGGAGGCGGATGAACGTCTCCGTCAGAACATCGCAGACATCGTCGCCACCACGGAAAACGGGCTCAATACGTCCGTTCAGGTGCGGGGACCCCTGAAACTGAGGTTTACTCATGACTGAAGAAGTCGTAAACAACCTCCGGGCAGAAAAATTCTTCGATGCCATCTGCGCGGATAACGTAGCCGTCATGGAGGACCTGATCGCGCAGGGGCAGGGCGTCAATGTGCTCGTCGACGGGATGACGCCGCTGACGCGCGCGGTCGAGAAGGGCCAGAAGCGCGCGGCTGAGCTGTTGCTGCGCGAAGGCGCGGAGATCGAGGGCAGGAGCTGGGAGGGGCGCACGGCGCTGTCCTATGCTGCCCGCGGCGAGATGGATGAGGGCAACCTCGAGCTTGCGAAGCGGCTGCTGCAGAAGGGGGCCAACCCCCATTCTACGGACGATGCCGGTAATTCGGTTCTTATGCATGCTGCGCTTGCTGGCAGCACGGAAGTTATCGGGCTGCTGCTGGGGAAGGGCGTCGACATCAACCATGCGCGAAAGAGCGGCGACACGGCGCTTCATCATGCGGCCTGGGGCGGGCATGCCGAAGCCGTCGTCCTGCTGATTGAAAGCGGCGCGGATGCCTCCCGCGACAACGAAGATGGCGAGGATGCAAAATGCTCCGCCGCCGCGATGGGGCATCCGGAGATCGTCACGCTCATCACCGCGACCGTCCTGGCGCGCGAGCGGCGCCTTGCTGCAGAGCGCGCGGAGGAAGAACGCCTCAATAACCTCAAAGGCATCGTCAGCGCCGTGCATGGCGGCATCGATGCTCCCGTGCAGGTGCGAAAGCCGCTGAAATTGTTGAGAGGGTTCGTGCATGGCTGAAGCCGAGGCGGATTTCAACAGCTCAGCCCCAAATTTCGCCACGCGTTTTGCGATGGCCGCGATAAGCGGCGATGTCACGAAATTGAAGCAGATGATTGCCACGGGCCACGATATCAACGCGCTGGACAGCATGGGGGTGGCGGCGCTGCATATGGTCTGCGGCGTGGGAGCCCTTGAAGCGGTTGAGGCGCTGCTGGATGCCGGTGCCGACAGGAATGTCCTGTCCGCACTTCGCATGACGCCGCTCAGCGATGCCATGGCCGGCAACTACAATCCCGTTGTCAGGCTGCTGCTGGAGCGCGGCGCTGACCCGAACCAGCTGATAGATACGGATACGTCCCCGCTGACGCTGGCTGCCTCCGGCGGAGAAGAGGAGCAGGTGCGCCTTCTTCTGAAGCATAAAGCCAGCCAATTGCCGCTGCCACCCTCAAAGGATCCGGCAGCCCTTACCGTGGCTGCGGGGGCCGGGCACCTTCATGTCGTGCGCCTTATGCATGAGGAATTCGGAACGGATCTGAATATTGTGTCCGGCGCCGACGGCACGCCGCCGCTTTGCGCTGCGATTCAATATCACCGGGAGGACTGCTTTTATTACCTGCTGAAAAAAGGCGCGAACATTCATGTTCTTGGCGCAGACGGCCTGATATCGGCACTGGAGGTGGCTGTCACTTCGAATAACCCATGGGCGACGGCGGAATTGCTGAAGCGCGGCATGGCTGTGGACGGCGTGGGGGACAAAAAGCGCTTCACGAGCCTCATCGCGGCGGCGCTGAGCGGCGCCGCAAAATCGGCAGCAGTGCTGCTGGCGCATGGCGCCGACATCGACGCCGTATCCACGGCGGGCAACAATGCGCGCAGCATTGCGAAAGAACTGGGGCACGACAACATTGTCGAACTCATCGATCAGGAGCAGCGCCGGCGGCACCTGAACGCCGTTGAACAGGATGCCGCCCATGCGCATGGCGGCATTGGCACGGCGATAAAAATCTCCCGCCCCTTAGTCTTCAGGAAGCCGTAATCCCTCAACCAAGCCCTGATAATACAAGGAGATTTCAGTCTCCGTAAGCTTTTGCCGGCGGCTGGCGTTTAACTGTTATCAGCTTCAACGAACACAAGGCCCGGGGGAAAGGGGTTTCCAATGAAAACGCACTTTATCGCGACTGCGCTGGCGCTTGTGCTGGCCTCTTCGAGTGTCTCATATGCCCAGATGGGCGGCGACCCTCAGTTTGGCGGACAGCAATCCGGGGGACAGCAATTCAACGGTCAACAGCATCCCGGCGGATTTGGCGGGGGACAATGCGGCTGCGGCAACGGGCCTCAGCCTGGCATGAATGGCGGATTCCAGCCCGGCATGGGCGGCCAGCAATTCGGCATGAATGGGGGGCCTCCATTTGGCGGTCAGTCTCCGGGTGTGGGTAATCCGCCGTTCGGCGGGCAGAACCAGTTCCAGATGGGCGGAGGTCCACAGCCCAATATGAACGGACAACAGGGCGGTATGCCGCCGTTCGGCATGAACGGTGGACAGCAACAATCCGGCGGGCAGCAGCCCAGTAACGAGGATATGATGCGCATGATGCAGATGCAGCAGCAGGTGCGTCAAATGCAGCAAATGCAAATGGCGATGAACGGCGGCCAGCAGCCTGGCGGGTTTCATCCTGGAATGGGCGGGCCCCGCCCGGGCATGGGCGGACCACAGTTCGGTAATGGCGGCCCTCGCCCCGGCATGGGAGGCCCGCAAGGAAATAATCCCGGCTGTCTGAATAACGGCGGCGGGCAGGGCCCCGGTGGCTCCGTGACAGGCACGCTCGGTTCCGGCGGCGCCCCGGATGGTAGCGGAACGATAATGACGAACTCAGGTGGAATGGATAACGGCTACGGCAACAATTTCACCAACAACGGCGTGGGCAATAACGGCAATGGCCTTTCCGGCGGTAACGGCGGGCTGAATCATGGTGGCAATACCGACAACGGCACCGGAAATTCAGGCAATAACAACGGCCGCGGCGGCAGGTAAGCCTGCAGGCGATTCTGGCAGACTGAAGCCAGCGGCAGGCGCGTAAAAATAATATGGTAAATAAATAATCCTGTTTTTACAACAGAATAACGGACTTAACGCCGAAAACCGCCGCGGACCTATTTCCTACTGCTATAGTAGGATTAATGGCAGATCAGACACGCGAGATTAACGAGCGGACCGTCGACCTTCCCCCAGAGCACAGGCTCCAGGCCCAATTCGCTCTTGCCGCCTTCAACACCATCAAGGCCCGCAACGTGACCTATGTCAGTGTGCCGATCACCAGCGGCCCGCGGCTCTATGCTTTCATGGACAAGCACGGCTTCAAGACACAGGACGAGGCAAAACAGGACCGCGCAATGTTCCTGCGCGACGTCATCGAGCCGAACATGGCGGCGGGCATCGAAGGAAGCGCGGCCTGGACCGAAAGATTGCCGGGATCGGCCGTCATCGCGCCGGCGGAATTCGACGGCGCGCTCTACCGCGCCTGGGGCACCGGCGTGCACTGGGGCCCGAACGACTTCATGGGCATGTGGGTGCCGCTGATCGACGAAAAAGTCACCAACATGGCGATGCTGAACGGCTGGGAATATTCGAACGGCTGCGGGGAGGAATACCTGCAGGCGGTCCTGATGCAGATGGGCCGCCGTCCGCGCAGCAACATCACCATCATGGATGGGGAGGACGCAAGGCCGATACTTCTTGACGAAGGCATTTCGCTCATGGCGAACGCCTTCAAGGATATCATGTCGCGCAATATCCGTCCGCGCAACATGGCGGAAACGCTGGGCATCCTGCTGCAGGCCGAAGAACGCTTCTATCGCGAGAAGACCACGGGCGCGTTGCTGGAGCCTGCGGCGGTTTCGCCCAATGCCCATGCCCCGCGCAAGACGGCCCCGCGGCTGCCCAACTATGACCACGAAAAAGTCCGCGCCGTCGCCGCCGAGATCGAGCCGCTGCTGGAAAAATATTTCCCCGACGTGCTGGAAAAGCTGAAGAAGACGTCGAGCTACGACTTCTCGCCCATCAACGCCATCTTCCGCGAAGCCGCGAAGAAACCGGAAGCCGCGGCGGGAGCTGCTCTCGCGCCGCAGGCAAAGCCCCTGCAACTTGCCATGTAAGGGCTACCGGGCCTGCGTCAGGGAATTCCAGACCCAGTTTGAAAAGGCAGCCTCATCCACCACGTCGCGAATGATAATATCCCTGCCGTGCCGCTCGGTGAATTTGGTCAAAAATCCGCGTTCCTGCTGTGCGACGACTTTGCCGCGGTAAAGGATGACGAAAGTCGGAAATTTTTTGACATGAAAGAAGTTGTTCAGCCGCGGCTCTACCGCGGCGTCCACGCGATAGACCTGCAGACGGCCCGCGGCGCTGTCCTGCAGACGTTTCAATGATGGATTGTAAACATGGCACCATCCGCACCAGTCGCCGCCGAATTCCAGCAGCAGCGGCGTGGGTGTCGTCATCGCGAAATCGTCATACATCGCCTGCGTCATATAGGGGAGGCCGGCGGCATCCGTCTTCACCGGCGCCTTGACGCCCTTTATGCCATGCCCGTGCAGCCAGAAGCCCGCGGCGAGGGCCAGCACGATAAATATAAACAGGTTGAACCTGAACTGGCGGCGGTTATAGGGGGTCATGCTGCATCCATATTCCGTACTTTAAGAATACCTTTCCCTTCAGCACGGGGCAAACACCATGCGCGGGCGGCCTCAGTAATGGAAGCGGCCTGCGCTTTTGTGAGCATCGCCAGCATCCCGCATACACAAATTCCGGAGAGCGTCAGAACGGAAAAATGGGTGCTCGACCAACGCCAGGCGACTCGATCAGAATCGATGCTTACGCTTTTAAAACGGAAATAATGAAATGAATTAGTATTTTATTTCAATTACTTACAATGAATTCTTCGCAATTTATGTAAAATTTTATATAATTGGAACTGCAAGCCGGCCTTCAATCAACATGAGTTTGCCAGAAACTCCGAATTCGCGGGAATACTCTTCGCGGAAGCGCGAATTTTTACGGCTTAAACCGTCACCCCGAGGCACATCAGGAGGACAAAATGTTTGAGAATATCAAAGCCAGAAAAGCCCTTCAGCAATTGACGCCGTCGCTTCAGGCGCTCGACCAGCAATTGCAGGCCGTGGAAAAAATTCCGGACCCGATCGACCGCCTCGTCAGGTTTTTCGACGCCGTTTCCCAGTGGAATGACCGGCAGCAGGAGACGCCATTATCCGTCGGTGTGGTCCTGAACGCGTTCCGCAAGGCCAACGGGGGCGGAGAGCACGCGAAAACGATTGAAACGCTGGAAAACCTGCAAATCCATTTCAACCGTTCCGGCCGTGACGAATACGGCATAAACCGCACCAAGCCCGGCGAGGTCGTGACGGCGGATAATGTTTACCTCGGCAACATATATGGACGCTGGACCTTCACCGCCAATAAATGGAAAGAAGCTTTCAGCCGCGACAATGCGGCAGCGCAGGAGGACAGGCAGATCATCGAGGGCCAGGCTGCCAGCTTCGTGAAAAGCCATATCGAGCCCATGCAGAAGCTGATCGGGTCATTGAGCAGCCCGCAGCGATAGTTTGCGGGCGATCGCTTTGAGATAATTCAAGTTCCACGACTTAAGCATGGCCTTTATTTTCCGGATTAATTAGAGTGCTGTTTCGAGACTTTTAAGGAGCGAAACAGTGCCTAAAGACGACAGACCCGGACCCGCATTCAATGCTGCCGCCCGCCAGAATCCGGAACTGAAGGCGATCATAAGCCGCGTCGAGCAGGATCTCGCGCCTGCATTGAAGATGCTTGAGGACCTTCCTGGGCAGAAAGGCAAGCGGTTCTGCGTTCAGATGCAGTCACTGGAAGACAAAGCTTATGGTGTCAGCGTCTTTTTCTGTTCTTCCGATGAGGGAGCATGGCGGCAAAGCCGCAAGACGTTCGGCGCCGCGCTTCCTGAAGCCTGCCTGCTTGTAGCCTGCAAGGAGGGCGTTTTCTCCTACCATGTCACCGGCTACAAACAGTCAGCCATGGCTGGACTGAGGGCTGTCTTTGGGGGCAGCCCGAAGTATAAGGTGTTTTCTACCGGCGATTTTGCGGCGGCGCGGGATGCTTTCCGGCAAGAGATCGTTCAGCTATGTCCCGGATACAGGCAGCAAGTGGAAAAGGCCTTTCAATCCCTGACAGCCATCCTGCTTTTCAGGCCGCTAAAGCTTAAAACAGCAACCGTCAATCCCGTCAGGGTTTAGGCGCGCCCTTGCGGTTCCGCTTGTTGTAGAGCGCTTCGATTTTACGCAGCCGTTCAACTTCCGTTTCCAGCGTCTCGATGTGGTCGAGCGCCTTCGGCAGCAGGGCGCGGGTTTCGCAGATGAAGTTGAGGTTGTTTTCGCCGTTCCAGTCGACATCAAGGCGGCCGAACAGGTTCAGTCCATGCATGCCCGGGTCGCGGCCGGCATAGACGGTATGGGTGTCAGGCTTGACATGGGTGTCATGTTCCCACGTCCATGTGCCGCCGGTGGCCTTGCTGCATATTTCCTGTGCGCGTTTCTTTTCTTCGGGAGTCATTTCATTCACCTTTTGATTGTTCAGGGGCCGCCGTTGACGGGGGGTTTGGGGCTGCCGGGTGAGGGGGACACGGGGTTTGCTGCCGGAGCGGCGTCTTTCTTTGCTGCATTTTCGAACCCGTTGCGGGCATTCTTCTCCTTGATCAGCTCCTGCCATGCAGCCGAGGGCGCTTCCTGCTGTGCATATTGGTAATTGTCGGGGTCGGGCCTGCGCAGGACTTTCATGCTGAACTGGCGCCAGAGCGCCTCGGTTACGCCCGTATAAGCGCCGGCTGCCAGTACAGCGGCGCCGCCGACAACGGTGCCAAGCGCAGCTGCCGGCGACAGGATACCCGCAAGGCTGCCTGTTGTTACCATGGTAATGGCGGCTTTCACGCCGAGGTAACCCAGCCACCCGATGCCGCCTATCACTCCGGCGGCAATCGCCATCGGTACAACGCCGAGCGCGAAGACCATGCCGAGTGCGGCCAGCGGGTTGTCGCCGTCGTTCCTGAACCAGCTTTTGAAGCCTTCGCCGAATTTGCGCTCCGGATCGTCTCTCATGATATCAACCTTGTTTTTTGTTACGGGCAGATGCCGAAATTGGCTTCATAGCGAGAGGTATATTTGCCGCCGCTGAAGCCGCTGTCGAACGCGATGATCTTGAATACCGGGCAGCCGTTTGATGCGGTTTTATCGGTCGCCAACGCAAAGCCATGTGTTACAGGCATAAAATCGCCGTTGATCCAGGTGTGTCGCATGGTTGTCGCGACCCAGGGAATGGTCAGCCCTTCCTTGACCTGCTCGCGTTTCAGGCCCAGCGTGTTGAAGTAGCCGCTGATCGCCTTGTGAGCGTCCTTCAGATAATTGGTTTGTATCACTTCCTGGTCCCGCAGCCGTTGGTCGGACTCAGGGCTTGCCTGCGCCTGAGCCTGAGCGGGCGATGCAAGGCAGGCCGCAGACAGGGTGAGGGCGAGTAGTGAGCGCAATGTGTTTTTCATGAACAACCTCTGAAATAAAACGCGTTCAAGGTTGTTTTGGGAATGCGGGGGAAGAAGACAGGCGAGAAACAGAACCTCTACAGGTAAAACCGCTCTGTCGGAGCAGATGCATTCGGCTTGACTGGAATATAGCCACCCTTTTGCACTATGTCAAATACTGGTCGCTAAATAATTCTTTATCTTATTGATATAAAACATTTTTTTTGCGTCGCGTTTTTTCGTCAGATTCTGACTTATGCCGCCCTCGGGTATCCCCAGCATGACGGCACATGGCGCATGCCGATCTTGGGATAATAGCCTTCCGCCTTGGGCGCCGCGATAAGATGGACGCCTGTCTGCGGCCCGGCCGCTTTCTGCGTTTCTTCTATAAGCCGCCGGCCAATGCCCTTGTGCTGGTAAGCAGTATCCACGGCGAGGTCGGACAGGTAGCAGCAGTACGAAAAATCTGTCACCGCCCGCGCGATACCGACAAGCTTTATGCCGTCCCTTGCCGTCACGATGATATCCGCGTGCCGCAGCATCTTCTCCAGCCGCGCTATGTCATCCACCGGCCGCCGCTCGGCGAGGGTCGACGACACCAGAACATCGCGGAATTCCTGTGCGGAAAGATCGGGTTCGAGGGTGTAGGTGATAGCCATGGGAACCTCCTGACAGACGCTGCCTATCATAGCTTCAGCAGGGGAAGAGTTAAAGCGCAGGGGTTATCTCCCCGAGCCTTTTATCTTCAGCGGCCTCATGACGGGGATGCGGTCGAGCTTTTCCATCAGGCGCCAGTCCGGGGAATAGGCCTGGCCGTCATAGATAATGTACTGGTCCTTGATTTTCTGGGGCAGTTCCCCCTCATAAAAAGTCACCAAGGCCCGCTGGCGGCCATTGGCGTCAAGCGGCTGTTTTTTGTCCGGCACGACGCTGAAGGCCGTGACCGTATACAGCAGGTCTTCCGGCACTGCCGACAGCAGTTCGCTGATATAGGGATAGAAATGACCTCCGCCGGAAGCCTTCAGCGCGAGGGGGATGGTGCGCACCGGTTTCAGCATATCGGCGCGGTCCTTCGTGATGGAACGCTCGTCCAGCGTGCCAAGCTCGAGGTCGGTCGGCTGCGTAAAATAAAGTTCTGTGAATTTTTCGCGCAGGTCATCGGGGATGGCGAGATCATGCGCGAGGTTGGAGGCCACCGGCTTGATGCGGAACGCCCGTTTCATCAGTTCCTGTTGCGTCAGCCCGCAGTGAAAAAATCTGGCCATATCATGCCCTTTGTCGCTTTGAACAGTTTTTGTCCGAGGGCTTTCTATAGCGAGGCTCTGAAGTTATGTCAATTTTATTCCCAGTGTCCCCCTCCTTCTCATTCTTGAACAACTTTCTATTTTTCTCTTGCATTCCAGTGAAATGACGGTATATTCGCCGCGCGTGACGATTCTTTTCTAAAAAGTTCGTCGTGCAACCCTCCTTCGCTAAAGCTACGGAGGGCGAGAAGTACACCTGTCCGCCGAAGCTTTAGCGAAGGCGGATGCTGTGGGAGGCTCACCCGTGAAAGACCAGCGGGGCCGCACCACAACCCTTTGACCTTGAAAGGATAAATAATGGCAAAGAAAGTACAGGGCTATATCAAGCTGGTAGTCCCGGCTGGTAAAGCAAACCCGTCGCCGCCCATCGGTCCCGCTCTGGGCCAGGCCGGCGTCAACATCATGGAATTCTGCAAGGGCTTCAACGCGCAGACCCAGGGCATGGAGCCCGGGATGCCGATCCCTTGCGTGATCACCGTGTATCAGGACCGCTCCTTCACCTTCGTCATGAAGACGCCTCCGGCCAGCTACTACCTGCAAAAGGCCGCGAAGATCGAAAAAGGCTCAGGGACCGCCGGCAAGGACGCGCCCGTCGGCAAAGTGACGAAAAAGCAGATCCGCGAAATCGCGGAAGCGAAGCTGAAAGACATGAATGCCGCGAACGTCGATACCGCGATGAAATCCATCGCCGGCACCGCACGTTCCATGGGCATCGAAGTGGTGGAGGGCTAACCAGATGGCCAAGAAAAAAGAAGCCGCCGCTGGCGGAAAGACGAAGTCCCTCTACACCAAGCGCCTGCGCAAGACGCGCGAGGCACTGGACCGCAACAAGGTCTGGCAGTTGGAAGAGGCCGTGAAGTTCATCAAGGCCAATGCGAACGCGAAATTCGATGAAACGATCGAACTCGCGATCAACCTCGGCATCGACACCAAGCAGTCGGACCAGAACGTCCGCGGCATGGTGCTGCTCCCCAACGGCACTGGCAAGAAAGTCCGCGTCGCCGTCTTCGCGAAAGGCCCCAAGGCCGAAGAAGCGAAGAAAGCGGGCGCAGATATCGTCGGTGACGATGACCTCGCGCAGCGCATCCAGAAGGGCGACATGCCTTTCGAGCGCGTGATCGCGACGCCCGACATGATGGGCGTGGTCGGCAAGCTCGGCCAGATCCTGGGCCCCAAGGGCATGATGCCCAACCCGAAACTGGGCACGGTTTCGATGGACGTCGCCAATGCCGTGAAAGCGGCCAAGGGCGGCTCGGTCGAGTTCCGCGCACAGAAGGAAGGCATCGTCCACGTCGGCGTGGGCAAGGCCTCTTTCGATGAAAAGAAACTTTGCGAGAACATCCGCGCCCTGATGGACGCGGTGCTCAAGGCAAAACCGCAGACGATGAAGGGCAACTACCTGCGCAAGGTGTCGCTCTCCTCCACGATGGGCCCCGGCGTGAAGCTGGACCTGTCCAGCGTGTCGCGCGCGGCCTGATACTAAAGATTTGAGGGAAGGGCAACCGACCTTCGAAACCCTGTCCGAGACTACCGGCACCAAAAGTTTAAACCCCTGCTAGAGGGGGCCAGTACAGACGAGGAAGAAAAGTTTTAACGGCACTATACGTTATGGCTTGACGCTTCGGGACGGGAACTAAGGGAATTCCAGACTACCGGAATTCTTTGTGCAACCCGGCAAAACTTCCCTGACTGTCAAGGAAGCTCGCCATAACTAAAACGAACGGAGAATATCCCCGTGGATCGTGCAAAAAAAGCAGAAGTAGTCGCTGGTCTGCAGAAGACGCTCGGTGAAACTGAATCCATCGTCGTGACCCAGAACGCGGGTCTGACGGCTGGACAGGTTTCTGAACTGCGTGTCCGTATGCGGAGAGAAGGCGTCCACTTCAAAGTATCGAAGAACCGGCTCGTACTGCGGGCCCTCAAAGGTACGCGCTTTGAAGGCATCGGTCACATGCTGAAAGGCCCTGTCGCCATCGCAACGTCGAAAGACCCTGTTGCGGCGGCGAAAATCGCGGCCACCTTCGCCAAGGATAATGAAAAACTCATCATTATCGGCGGCGCTCTTGGTGACAAAGTCCTCGATAAATCGGCCGTAGAAGCACTGTCGAAACTGCCGTCGCTGAACGAAATCCGCGCGTCTTTCCTGGGCCTGCTCAACACGCCCGCGCAAAGACTCGCTGTTCTCGCCGCGGCTCCGGCTTCGCAGGTGGCCCGTGTCATCAGCGCTTATGCCAACAAGGGCTAATGCGTACGTAACTGGTTAAACACAACAAACGAACTACTTATTAAGGAGAAACTAAAATGGCTGATTTGGCAAAAATCGTAGATGAACTCTCGAAACTGACGGTTCTGGAAGCTGCTGAGCTCTCCAAACTGCTGGAAGAGAAGTGGGGCGTTTCCGCCGCTGCTCCGGTCGCTGTTGCGGCTGTTGGCGGCGCAGCTCCGGCTGCTGAAGCGAAGACTGAATTTGACGTGATCCTGGCCGCCGCTGGCGAAAAGAAGATCGAAGTCATCAAAGAAGTCCGCGCGATCACCGGTCTCGGTCTGAAAGAAGCAAAAGACCTCGTCGAAGGCGCTCCCAAGCCCCTGAAGACGGGCGTCGCGAAAGCTGAAGCTGAAGAGTTCAAGAAAAAGCTCGAGGCTGTCGGCGCGAAATGCGAGCTGAAGTAATCACCTTGATTATTTCTCTTGCACAAGCCGCATGAAGACAAGGCGGCGGGAGAAATCCCGCCGCCCCTTCTGCTGTTTGGAGGTCCTGCTGCATCGAAGTATTCTCGCGCAAAGTGGCGGGCATACTTGGGGGCAGCGAAAGCTGCACTCGGTACTTAAGGCACTAAGGGAATTCTTTTCAGGACGTCGGAAGTCATGTGGTGGGCTCCGTTTCGTCCCTCGGCACTTCAGGGTTGGGGTTACTTTCCCATTCAAAATCATCGGCTTTACGAAGGAAGCACGCTATGAGCGCAAAAAAAGCAATTCGTTTTCTGACAGACAGCAAGAGCTTCACGGGGCGCAAGCGCATCCGCCGCAGCTACGGGAAAATTCCTGAAGTCTGTGAAATGCCGAACCTGATCGAGGTTCAGCGCAACAGTTACGAAAAATTCCTCCAGCGCGAGACCAAGCACCAGAACCGCGTGACCGAAGGCCTGCAGGAAGTCTTCAAGTCCGTGTTCCCGATCAAGGATTTTTCCGGCCGCGCCGAAATCGACTTCGTGCGCTATGAGCTGGAAGAGCCCAAATACGACGTGGAAGAATGCCAGCAGCGCGGCATGACCTATGCGGCGCCTCTCCGCGTGACCCTGCGCCTCTCCACCTTCGACATCGATCCTGACTCCGGCGCGCGCACCATCCGCGACATCAAGGAACAGGATGTCTACATGGTGGACATGCCGCTCATGACGCATAACGGCACCTTTGTCGTCAACGGCACCGAGCGCGTTATCGTCTCCCAGATGCACCGTTCTCCCGGCGTGTTCTTCGACCACGACCAGGGCAAGACGCACTCGTCCGGCAAATACCTCTTCGCCGCGCGCGTCATTCCCTACCGCGGCTCCTGGCTCGATTTCGAATTCGACGCCAAGGACCTCGTGTATGTCCGCATCGACCGCCGCCGCAAACTGCCCGTGACGACGTTCCTGCTCGCGCTTGACTCGGAAGAGTCCGCGAAATACCGCGAACGCCAGCAAAAGGCCGGCAAGCCCGTCGACCCGACCAAGATCCAGGGCCTCGCGAAAGAAGACATCCTGCATTACTTCTACCAGATCATTTCGTACGAGAAGACCAAGGATGGCTGGAAAACAGCCTATGTCGCGGACCGCTTCCGCGGCGTGAAGATCAAGCACGACCTCGTCGACGCCAAAACCGGCAAGTCGAAAGTCCCGGCCGGCACGAAAATCACCGCCCGCCAGGCACGCAAGCTGGAAGAAGACGGCCTGAAGGAAGTCATCATCCAGAAGGACGAGCTGATCGGCGCCGCCATCGCCCGCACCGTGATGGACGAAAAGACCGGCGAAGTCGCCTTCGAAGCCGGCGAGGAGCTGGAAGCCAAGGGTCTCGACAAGATCGAGAAACTGGGCCTCAAGACCCTCGAGATCCTGGCCATCGACCATGTCAACGTGGGCGGATATATCCGCGCGACGCTGGCGGCCGACAAGTGCCGCAACCGCGAAGACGCCCTCATCGACATCTACCGCGTCATGCGCCCCGGCGAACCGCCGACGCTTGAATCGGCAGACGCGCTGTTCCGCGGGTTGTTCTTCGACTTCGAGCGCTATGACCTGTCTCCCGTCGGCCGCGTGAAGATGAACGCGCGCCTTGATTTCAAGACCGACGACCAGGTCCGCGTCCTGCGCAAGGACGACATCATGGCGATCCTGAAAATCCTCGTCGACCTGAAAGACGGCCGCGGGGAAATCGACGACATCGACCACCTCGGCAACCGCCGTGTCCGCTCGGTCGGCGAATTGATGGAAAACCAGTGCCGCATCGGCCTGATGCGCATGGAACGCGCGATCCGCGAACGCATGTCATCCGTGGATATCGACACCGCCATGCCCCATGACCTCATCAACGCGAAGCCTGCCGCCGCCGCCGTGCGCGAATTCTTCGGCTCCTCGCAGCTGTCGCAGTTCATGGACCAGACGAACCCGCTCTCCGAGATCACCCACAAGCGCCGCATGTCGGCCCTTGGACCAGGCGGTCTGACCCGCGAGCGCGCCGGCTTCGAGGTTCGCGACGTTCACCCGACCCATTACGGCCGTATCTGCCCCATTGAAACGCCCGAAGGTCCGAACATCGGTCTGATCAACTCGCTCTCGACCTACGCCCGCATCAACCAGTACGGCTTCATCGAAAGCCCGTACCGCAAGATCGTCAACGGCAAGGTCACGGACGAAGTGGTATATATGTCGGCCATGGAAGAGGGCAAATACACGATCGCCCAGGCCAACGCCGAACTCGACGCCAAGATGGGCTTCGTGAGCGACCTCGTCTCCTGCCGCCGCGGGGGTGACTATATCCTGTCCCCGCGCGACCAGATCGACCTGATCGACGTCTCGCCCAAGCAGATCGTTTCCGTGGCCGCCGCGCTCATCCCGTTCCTCGAGAACGACGACGCGAACCGCGCGCTCATGGGCTCGAACATGCAGCGTCAGGCCGTCCCCCTGATGAAGTCTGACGCGCCGCTGGTCGGCACGGGCATGGAAGGCGCGGTCGCCCGCGATTCCGGCTCCGCCATCACCGCGCTGCGCTCAGGTCTCGTCGACTCGGTCGACGCAAACCGTATCGTCGTCCACGCGCTTGAGGAAAAGGACTCCTCCAAGTCGACGGTCGACATCTACCGCCTCAAGAAGTTCACGCGTTCCAACCAGAACACCTGCATCACCCAGACTCCGCTCGTGAAAGTGGGTGACAGGGTTGAAGCTGGCGACATCATCGGCGACGGTCCGTCGACGGAGCTGGGCGAACTGGCCCTCGGCCGCAACGTGCTCGTGGCCTTCATGCCCTGGAACGGCTACAACTTCGAAGACTCCATCCTGATCTCCGAGCGCATCGCGCGCGACGACGTGTTCACTTCGATCCATATCGAGGAATTCGAAGTCATGGCCCGCGACACCAAGCTCGGCCAGGAAGACATCACGCGCGACATTCCGAACGTCGGCGAGGAAGGCCTCAAGCATCTCGACGAAGCCGGTATCGTCTACATCGGCGCGGACGTGAAGCCGGGCGACATCCTTGTCGGTAAAGTGACGCCGAAGGGTGAATCGCCGATGACGCCGGAGGAAAAACTCCTGCGCGCCATCTTCGGCGAAAAAGCCTCCGACGTGAAAGACACCTCGCTCCGCGTTCCGCCCGGCATTTCGGGCACGATCGTCGAAGTGCGCGTCTTCTCCCGCCGCGGCGTCGATAAGGACCAGCGCGCCCTGTCCATCGAGCGCGCCGAAATCGAACGCCTCGCGAAAGACCGCGACGACGAACGCCGCATTTACGAACGCGGCTTCTACGGCCGTCTGCGCGAAATGCTTTCCGGCAAGACCATCGTGAAACCCATCGAAGGCCTGAAAAAAGGCGACAAAATCACGACGGGCGACCTCGATCTCACCAAGCGCGCTGAGTGGCGCGAGATCGTCGTCACCGACGAGAAGACGATGGGCGACATCGAAAGCATGGGCCAGACTTTCGATCGCGCGATCGAGGATCTGACGCAGCGCTTCGAGAACAAGGTCGAAAAACTCCAGCGCGGCGACGAAATGCTGCCCGGCGTCATGAAGGCCGTGAAGGTCTTCATCGCCGTGAAGCGCAAGCTTCAGCCCGGCGACAAAATGGCCGGACGCCACGGGAACAAAGGGGTCGTGTCCAAGATCATGCCGATCGAGAACATGCCCTATCTGGAAGACGGCACCCCCGTCGATCTCGTGCTGAACCCCTTGGGCGTGCCTTCGCGCATGAACGTCGGTCAGATCCTCGAGACGCACCTGGGCTGGGCTTCGGCCTCGCTGGGCAAGCAGATCGGCGAAATTATCGACCGCTACCAGCGTTCCGCCGGCGGCGAGCGCGACAAGGCCGAGAAGGAGCTGCACGCCAAGCTGAAGATCGCTTACGGCGACAAATGCTATAAGGAAGATGTCGCGACTCTGAAAGCGGGCGATCTGTTCGAGATGTGCAGCAATATCCGCAACGGCGTTCCCATCGCGACCCCCGTCTTCGACGGCGCGGTCGAGGCGGACATCAACAAGATGCTGGACGATGCAGGCCTGCACCGCTCCGGCCAGGTGGTGCTCACCGACGGGCGCACGGGCGAAACCTTCGAACGCAAGGTCACGGTCGGCTACATCTACATGCTGAAACTCCACCACCTCGTCGACGACAAGATCCACGCGCGCTCCATCGGCCCGTACTCTCTTGTCACGCAGCAGCCCCTCGGCGGTAAAGCCCAGTTCGGCGGCCAGCGCTTCGGGGAGATGGAAGTCTGGGCGCTGCAGGCATATGGCGCCGCCTACACGCTGCAGGAAATGCTCACCGTCAAGTCGGACGACGTCGCAGGCCGCACGAAGGCTTACGAGTCCATCGTGCGCGGCGACGACAGCTTCGAGATCGGCATCCCCGAATCCTTCAACGTCTTGGTGAAGGAATTGCGGTCGCTGGGTCTGAACGTCGACCTGAAGCAAAGCGTGACACAATAAGGAACAAGGCGGCCGGGGTTTAAATCCCCGGCCTCCCTTTAAAAAAGTTTAGAAAGCGGGAGACACAGTATGAATGAAGTCATGAACCTCTTTGGCCAGGTGAGCGGCCCACAGAGCTTCGACCAGATCCGCATCTCGATCGCGAGCCCGGAACAAATCCTGTCATGGTCCTACGGCGAGATCAAAAAGCCGGAAACCATCAATTACCGCACGTTCAAGCCGGAAAAAGACGGCTTGTTCTGCGCGCGCATCTTTGGCCCCGTGAAGGATTACGAATGTCTTTGCGGCAAATACAAGCGCATGAAGTACAAGGGCATCATCTGCGAAAAATGCGGCGTCGAGGTCACGCTCTCGAAAGTCCGCCGCGACCGCATGGGTCATATCCAGCTCGCCTCTCCCGTGGCGCATATCTGGTTCCTGAAATCGCTGCCTTGCCGCATCGGCCTCATGATGGACATGACGCTGAAGGACCTGGAAAAGGTTCTCTACTTCGAAAGCTTTATCGTCATCGATCCGCTGATGACGCCGCTGAAGCCGCTGCAGCTGTTGACCGAGGAAGAATATTCCGACGCACAGGACAAGTACGGCGAAGACGCCTTCCGCGCCGGCATCGGCGCCGAAGCGCTCAAGGAACTCCTTTCCGCCGTCAGCCTGGAGAAAGAAAAAGCCAAGCTGGACGAGGAAATGAAAGCCGCCGGCGGCTCCGATGCGAAGAAGAAGAAAATCGTCAAGCGTCTCAAGCTGATTGACGCCTTCCTGACGTCTTCGACACGCCCCGAATGGATGATCCTGGACGTCGTTCCGGTCATTCCGCCGGAACTGCGCCCGCTGGTTCCGCTCGACGGCGGCCGTTTCGCGACGTCGGATCTGAACGATCTCTATCGCCGCGTCATCAACCGTAACAACCGCCTGCGCCGCCTCATGGAACTGCGCGCGCCCGACATCATCGTGCGCAACGAAAAGCGCATGCTTCAGGAAGCCGTCGACGCCCTGTTTGACAACGGCCGCCGCGGCCGCGTCATCACCGGCGCGAACAAGCGTCCCCTGAAATCCCTTGCCGACATGCTCAAAGGCAAGCAGGGCCGCTTCCGCCAGAACCTGCTCGGCAAACGCGTCGACTATTCGGGCCGTTCGGTTATCGTCGTCGGTCCCGAACTGAAGCTCCACCAATGCGGGCTGCCCAAGAAAATGGCGCTCGAATTGTTCAAGCCGTTCATCTACAACCGCCTCTCCATGTACGCGCTGGCCTCCACCGTGAAGGCCGCGAAGCGCATGGTCGAAAAAGAGCGTCCCGAAGTCTGGGATATCCTTGAGGAAGTCATACGCGAGCACCCGGTTCTCCTGAACCGCGCGCCCACGCTGCACCGCCTCGGCATCCAGGCCTTCGAGCCCGTCCTGATCGAAGGCAAGGCCATCCAGCTTCACCCGCTGGTCTGCACGGCCTTTAACGCCGACTTCGACGGCGACCAGATGGCCGTTCACGTGCCGCTGTCCATCGAATCGCAGCTGGAAGCCCGCGTGCTTATGATGTCGACCAACAACATCCTGCGCCCCGCCGACGGCAAGCCTATCATTGTTCCGTCGCAGGACATCGTTCTGGGTCTCTATTACCTCTCTCTCGCCTTCGACGGCCTGAAAGGGGAGGGCTCGCTCTTCAAGGACATGGCCGAGATCGAAATGGCACTGTTCAACAAGACCGTTACGATGCACACCAAGATCAAGGCGCGCTACAACACCGTCGACAAGGACGGCAAGCCGAAAGCGATCGTCGTCGACTCGACCCCGGGCCGCATGATGATGGCGCAGGTTCTGCCGAAGCACCCGAACGTGCCCTTCGACGTTATCAACCGCGTCCTGACCAAGAAAGACGTCTCCAACCTGATCGACGTGGTCTATCGCCACTGCGGCCAGAAAGAAACGGTCATTTTCTGCGACCGCATGATGGGCCTCGGCTTCATCAACGCCTGCAAGGCCGGCATTTCCTTCGGTAAAGATGACCTCATCATTCCAGAAGCGAAAGAGAAACTAGTCGCCGACGCGAATTCCCGCGTGAAGGAATTCGAACAGCAATACCAGGACGGTCTTATCACCAAGGGCGAGAAATACAACAAGGTCGTCGACATCTGGTCGCATTGCACGGACCAGGTGACGGAAGAGATGATGAAAGTCATCTCCAAGCCGACCTCCAACGGTTACATGAACTCGGTCTACATGATGGCGCATTCCGGCGCCCGTGGCTCGACCCAGCAGATCCGCCAGCTGGCGGGCATGCGCGGCCTGATGGCGAAGCCGTCGGGCGAGATCATCGAGACGCCCATTATCTCGAACTTCAAGGAAGGCCTGACCGTTCTTGAGTACTTCAACTCGACGCACGGCGCGCGTAAAGGTCTCGCGGATACGGCCCTCAAAACGGCCAACTCCGGTTACCTCACCCGCCGCCTCGTGGACGTCGCGCAGGATGCTATCATCACCGAAAACGATTGCGGCACGGAACTGGGCTTTACAGTTCGTCCCGTCATCGAAGGCGGCGATGTCATCGTTTCGCTGCCCGAGCGCATTCTCGGACGATCGGCTGCCGTTGATGTCATCGATCCGCTGACCGATAGCGTTATCGTGAAAGCGGGCGAGATCATCGACGAAGTCACGTCGGAGCAGATCGAAACCGCCGGTATCGACTCCGTGCTGGTCCGTTCGGTCCTGACCTGCCAGAGCAAAGACAACGGCATCTGCGCGAAATGCTACGGCCGCGACCTGGCCCGCGGCACCGCGGTCAACGAAGGCGAGGCGATCGGCGTCATGGCCGCGCAGTCCATCGGCGAACCCGGCACCCAGCTGACGATGCGTACGTTCCACATCGGCGGCGCGGCGCAGCGTGGCGCGGCGCAGTCTTCGGCCGAGGCGGCTTTCGATGCGACCGTCGAGGTTCGCAACAGGAACGTCGTCAAAAACTCCGAAGGCGTCAATATCGTCATGGGCCGCAATACCGAAGTCGTGCTGCTCGACAAGCAGGGCCGCGAGCGGGCAAACCATCGCCTGCCTTACGGCGCGAAGCTGCTCGTCACGGACGGCGACAAGGCGAAAAAAGGCCAGAAACTGGCCGAGTGGGATCCCTACACGGTGCCGATCATCACTGAAAAAGACGGCTCCGCAGTTTACGGCGACCTGATCGACAACATGTCTATCCGCGAGGAGCTGGACGAAGCGACGGGTATCTCCGCCAAGGTCGTCACCGACTGGCGCCAGCAGCCCAAGGGCAGTGCGCTCAAGCCGCGCATCACTCTTACGGACAATGCAGGCAAGGTCATCAAGCTGGCCAGCGGGCTTGAAGCCAACTACTACATGCCTGTCGGCGCCCTGCTGAACATCGACAACGGCGCGCATGTGAAGGCCGGCGACATCATCGCCCGCATCCCGCGCGAAACGTCGAAAACACGCGACATCACGGGCGGTCTGCCGCGCGTGGCGGAGCTGTTCGAGGCGCGCCGTCCGAAAGACTTCGCGATCATCTCTGAAATCGACGGTCAGGTCGAGTTCGGCAAGGACTACAAGTCCAAGCGCCGCATCATCGTCAAGCCGACCGACGGCAAGGGCGAGCCCCGCGAATACCTTATTCCGAAGGGCAAGCATGTGGCCGTCAACGAGGGCGACTATGTCCGCAGAGGCGACCCGCTGCTCGACGGCTCCATGGTTCCGCACGATATCCTGGCGGTCATGGGCGTCGAGGCTCTCGCCGACTACCTGATCAACGAGATCCAGGACGTCTACCGCCTGCAGGGCGTGAAAATCAACGACAAGCACATCGAGGTGATTATCCGCCAGATGCTGCAGAAAGTTGAAATCACGGACTCGGGCGACACGACGCTGCTGGCCGGTGAACAGGTTGACCGTGAGGAGCTGGAAGAAATCAACACCGCGCTCGAAGGCAAGGACAAGCGCCATGCCAAGGGAGTGCCGATGCTGCAGGGTATTACGAAAGCCTCGCTGCAGACGCGTTCCTTCATTTCGGCCGCATCGTTCCAGGAAACGACCCGCGTTCTTACCGAAGCCGCCATCCAGGGCAAGGTCGACAAGCTTATCGGCCTGAAGGAGAACGTGATCGTGGGCCGCCTGATTCCGGCGGGCACGGGCTCGTTCGTCCACCAGCTGAAACGCGTGGCGCTCGAACGCGACAAGGCCGCTCTCGCGGCTTCTGCCGCGGCGAACCCGCCGCCGGTCGAAGGCGCTGTGGTCACTGCCATCGAACCCCCGAAACCCGAAGCCCGCGAACGCAAGTCGCGCGGCGGCAGGGCAGGGGCGGCTGGTTAAGCCTTAACTGCACCAATGCAAAACCCCGCTGGTTAATGACCGGCGGGGTTTTTCTTTGCGCGGAAATCTCGTCACAAACAGTTTTTAAATGCCGGCGCAGGTTTTGCAACATCCCGCGGCAACGGCCATGCGGCCTGAGCGCCGAAGGCGACGAAATCGGGGTTGAGGAATTTTTCCGCCGCCTTGCCGTAGCGCAACGGTTCTCCCGACAGCATCACGACCTGCCCGCCGGCGGCGCGCAGGATGGCTTCGGCCGCCGCCGTGTCCCATTCCGACGTGGGGCCGATGCGCGGGTAGATATCCGCTTCGCCTGCCGCCATCGCGCAGAACTTGAGCGAGCTGGAGCGGTTCGTCGTCAGCTCAATCTTGCGGTCTTTCAATAATTCAGCGGTGTTCTTTTTGTCATCCGGGCGGTTGCCGACAAGCACGGTCAGCCCAGCGTCAGGCACGGTGCGGATATGGAGTTTTTCCTCCTTGCCGTTTTTGATGGAGAAGGCTTCGTTGCCGCCTGCGATGTACAACGCGCCGCACAGCGGCGCATAGATGATCCCCATCACAGGCTTAAAGTCGACCATCAGGGCGATATTCACGGTGAAGTCGCCGCTGCGCTTGATAAATTCCCTTGTGCCGTCGAGCGGATCGACAAGGAAGAATGTGCCGGATGAAATGTCGGGTATCCTCCCGGCCGCCGTGCTTTCCTCGCCTACAATAGGGATTCCCGGCGCCAGTCTCGCCAGATGCGCTTCGATTATTTTTTCCGCCTCCTGGTCGGCCAGTGTGACAGGCGTGCCATCCGTCTTGTCCATTCCGTCGACGCCGTCATGGTAATATTTGAGCTCGATGACGCCAGCTTCATGCACGACGGGGATGAGGGCGCGCGCGAACCGCAGCAGATTTGCCGCGGCCTCCGGCCCCGTGAAGCCGCCATTGAACGGGTCCGTCAGTTTGGCAGGCTCAAGCCAGTCTTTTGAATGGTCTATGTCTTTCATTCCCGCCCCGGAAAAGGAAATGCCGATAAGCAAAAGGATTTGTTTATTGTTACGTCAATTATAAGTCAAATTGGTTACCAATCCGGATAAGCGCGCCATATCAATCATTTACGCGCGATCTTTTTTGGAAAAAGAGAGATGTGTTCGACCATCCGGGCAGGCCAACGATGCGAACAGATCTATTTCCCGCCAAACACGGCGAGAATTTTTTCTATAGAAAGGTGTCCCGCATAGAACAGATATGCCACGATAATGCCTGCAGCTATGCCAAGGCATTTATGCGTGATGCTGGTTATCCGTTTCTTCCTTTCGTGGTTAAATACGAGCTCTTTCTTTTCCACGACTGTTCTCCGTTTGGATGAACTTACGAGTACATACACCTGTATTATATCACGAATTCGGGATTTGCACGGAACGGGCCTGATTTTACTGGATTTTTGGGCGCGGGAGACCGAAAAGCCTGCATAAAAATGGCGAAACCGGGCGCGGCTTTTTTAAGGCCACGCCCGGTTTCTTTCATCAATCCCTTTTTCCGCCTTCGCCGAGGCTTCGGCGGACGAGTGCTTTCGCCCTCCGTAGCTTTAGCGTAGGAGGGTTATGCGGCGTCTGATTTGCGGACGTCAGTGCGGCGCACTTCGTATTTGTTGGCTTCGAAGGCCTTGTCGAGCGGCATCTGCGCGATATGGCCGACATAGTTGCCCATGATCGCGAGCGACACGCCCAGGACGACTTCCAGCACATGCGCGTTGGTATAGCCCGCCTTGCGGAAAGCCTCGATGTCCATCGGCTCCGGGCGGCCCATGCGGCGCATGACGGCTTTTGTGAACAGGCGCAGCTGCTCGAGCTTGGCGTCCTTCAGCTTGCGGTCTTCGCGCAGGTCGTTGAGAATGTCGCGCGGAACGCCTTCCTTCTCGCCGATCGTCGTGCCGGCCGCCACGCAATATGTGCTGTCGTTCAGACAGCTTGTCGTCATGTGAATAATCTTGCGCTCGATGTTCGAGAGCGTGCCTGATTCAAAATCAGCCTTCATATCCACCCAGCCTTTCAGCGCCGCCGGCGATTCCGACAGAACGCCCAGCACATTCGGCACAAAGCCAAGCTTGCCGTTCAGTTCTTTCAGGATCGGGCGTGATTTTTCGGGCGCAGTCTCGGGCGTATGAACTTTGAATGTCGTCATGTCAGACTCCTTTGTTTGGGATGAACTTCGCTTTTGCTTAAGTGGTGTTCATTATGGGCGAGGGGTGGTTAAGGATAGGTTAAGCGCCCTGAAAGCCGCAGAACGCTTCAATTTTCTGGCGTCTGCGCAATGGGGTGCATGGACGAATCTTTTTTGTAATGTGTGTTGAAAGAGAACATACAAAAAGGGCGGAGCCTCTCTTGCAAAGACTCCGCCCTTTCGTGTGTAAGGACCCTCCTTCGCTGAAGCTACGGAGGGCGAGAGCGCTTGCCCGCCGCAGCCTCTGGCGAAGGCGGAAGGGAAGTTAACCGCCCCTTTATTTGGGGGCGGGTAGTTTCAACCGCGCAGAAGGAAGGAACTGCCGGTTGTCGTTCGCCACCGCCAGAAGCTGGCGATTGGCATGGTCGTAATTTTTGGCGGCAATCGATTTCTGCTCCGCCAGCGTGAAGCCGGTTTTGCAAATCCCCGTGACGGGCTTCAGCGCGTCGGCAATACCGGGGTTTCTCTGCGCGTGCAGTTCCAGCAGCCCTCCCAGTTCACGGCAGAAGTCGCGCAGATTTCCGGGCTTGCCGTCAGGTTTCACGCCGAAACCGACGTCGAGGTATTTGCCGCCATGAAAAGCAGCGTTATGGCGTGCTTCTTTCACGCGTTCCTGCCAGCCTTCCCGATCCGGGGTAAGCCCGTATTCGGACAGCAAGGCCTTTACCTGCGCATTCGTCTGCGGATCGCGTAAGGTCGCATGGATGAAAGGAACGCTGCCCTCGACCCCCAGCTCTCCGGCGTCGAAACCGCGGACTTCGATGCGCTTGCCGGTCGGATGCCCCGTCTCGTCGCGGATATTGCAGACTTTCAGGTCGGTATAGATGAAGCTTTCAGCGAGGTCATAGTTGGAACGCGTGTTGAGGCCGATAGCTTTTAGTTCTTCAAACGTCACGGGTTTTTCCGGCCAGACAAGGTTCTTGTCATGGTCGTAATAGAACAACAGCGGCGTTTCGAAAACCTGCTGAGCGTGTTTGCGGATAAAATCGCTGCCATCCTTTGCCGTCAGCAACGTATCCGGAATGCCGCCCTGTTTTCCGAAGGCGTCATAGAATGCCGCGCGCGGATTGATGCCGATACGCTCCGGATTTCCTTCGACGAAGGCCGGATAATTTCCGAACAGCGCATAAATCGGCGCCTGCAGCGCGTAGCCGGTGGCCAGCAGGTCGTACAGGTCGTCCGGATCCTTATAACTGAGGCTGACCTGCGTGCTTGTGCAGAGCAGGGTGACTTTCAGGAACTCGGGCTCCTTGAACAGCTTCATGCCTTTCACGAGGCCGCGCGCGCGGTCGCGGTCGACGAGGTTGCTTTCAGCCGATTCCAGCGTCACGAAAGGAAGCAGCGCGGAATCATTCGGTGTGAAACCCTGCTCGCGGATGGCTGCCGTATAGTCGTGCCAGGACTGCTTGATTTCAGACACCAGCTGCGGCACCTCCGTCACGCGGAACGGCGGGCTTGCGTATTCGACGGCGGAAGCCATCTCGAGCTGCGGCTGATGCCCAAGGTCCTTCAGGTGCTGCAACAATTTTGCGCAGTCCTGCGAGGAAGCGGCGACGGGCTTCCCGGCGACGTTTTTATAGACGCAGATTTCGGTCTCGAAGCCGATGTACTGCCGGTTTTCCGGGAGACGGTTGCCCTGATACAGGGGAATGACGTCACTGACAGAGTTAATAAGGGTAAAGTCGTCGCTACGAACGTCGGTCATTGTATGTCTGCCTTTGCGCCATCTGGCGGCGCGTATTTCAAAAGCGCCGTTAAAAAGGCGCATGCGTGGTGTTACGGGGTAAAAACGAAAATGTGGGGCAGAATCACATTCGCTGCTGGGAGGGGAGGTTCTGTCTGAAGGTTCTGGTCGCCACGGTTCTTTATCCTTTTCTGCGGTGATACCGCAGTTGAACCTGCGGCGCTTTAGCTGTTGGTCACGCGGCAGCAAGCTGACATCAAATCCCGCGGCTCTCATCGAGCAGCACTATGAAATCATGAGTCGGCTGAATCTGTCAAGGAAAGTTTGTTGCGCAGCAACAAGAGGAAAAATAATTTATTGAATTCAATGGCATCGGGCTCATGCGATCCGCTTTTGCCTTATTCCGGCGCCGCCGACTTCGCCTCCTCTTCAGGTGTTTTTGCCTGCGGATTGACGATCTTGTGCACTTTCACGACGGTCTCTTGCGGGATGGGAAGCCGCGACTGGTACGAAATGAAAGAGGCGGACGACGGCCCTGTGCGGAGGTAGACGGAAGCGCTGTAGACGATATTCGGCGACTTGCCCATATAATACTGCAGGAACAGCATCCGTTCCTGCTGCATGCTCATGTAGTTCTGATTGTCCGTGACGTTTGCCAGCTTGCGGTACTGCGCTTCAAAGAGCGCGATATTCTTTTCGATTGCCGGCGTATCCTTCCGGATGTTGCCGCTCAGCCCGTAAACGGTAATGACAACCATGGAGGACGCATCCGTGAGTTTGCTCCCGGCCGGGACATATTTAAGCGTGAAGCGGGACCTGTCCGGCGTGACATCGCCCCAGGCGAATTCCTTGCAACCCAGATCAGATGCATAGTGCCGGTAAGAGCTTCCGGCGTTCTCGACCAGAAACCTCGTCGCCTCGTCCTTCGCGGGCGTTTCAAAGGCCTGTACGGGGGCGGCATAGAGCACAAGAGACAGGGCGAATACTGCGGCCATATATTTCATGAGGATCTCCTTAACTGATGAATGTCGCCTGCGGCAGCTCGATAAGATGGTCGTCGAGCTCGTTTACGGCTTTGCGCTTTTCGGGGAAATGGGAAGCAAGGATGCCCTTGCAGGACAGAACGGCAGCAAGAAAGCCTTCATGCACTTTCTCATTCCCTATATCCGTCGTCAGCGCATCTATGATGCTTTTCCATTCTCCGTCGCGGACCTTGCCGTTGATACCGGTATCGGCAATGATCTGCGCATGGCGTTCCGCGACTGAAACGAAAAGCAGGACGCCGGTGCGCTTGTCTGTCTCGTGCAGCCCGCGTCCGAAGAACTGCTCGAAAGCCGCGCGCTGGCATTGGCCGTCGCGCACGGACGCCGGCGTCACACGGTATCGAAGCGGCGTATAGAGCAGCGCCGCTGCCAGCCCCAGGAACGCCAGACCTTGCAGCGGGAATGTCACTGGCGGCGGCAGGTTCGCCAGGGCGAATGCGGGGTTGAGGAGCGGCAGCGCCAGCGTGAAGCCGGTTGCCCACAGTAAGGGGAAAAAGACATACCGGGCAGATTCCTGCGCAATGACGCAGACCATTTCACCGCTCGTGGACTTTTCGAGGTCTTTGACGGCGTTGCGGATATCGGCGCGCATTTTCTCCGTGATCTGCATCTACCACCTCCCTATGGCGCGGCCGAGGCCGCCGCCCAGGATAATCGCCGTCGTGCCGAGACCGCCGCCGACGATGACGGCTGTTGTGCCTGCGGAGCCCATCGCCCCCACGATGAAGGCCGCGGCGATGCCCAGCGACAACCAGTCGGAAGCATGCGATTCCGGCTCCGCCACGGCAGGCAAGGGGGAGGCGTAGGCGCCCTGCAGGGCCATCATGACGGCGCGGGCGCCATCCACCGTTCCGCGTTCCAGGTTGCCAAGGCGGAAGTTGGGCAGGATGATGCGGGAGAGAATCGCCTGCTGCAGGCTTTGCGGCAGCACGGTCGCAAGCCTTGGTCCGGCGATAATCCAGGCTTGTTTGTTTTTGACGGCGACAAGCAGCAGGACTCCGGGCTTGCCGCTCTTGCCGATGCCGCGGTTCAGGACGAGGCTTTCAGCCTCGGCCACAATTCCCCCTTTGCCAATGGAAGGGGTGATGACGGTCACGAACTGGTAACCCGTCCCGTATTCGGTGCCAGCCGCGAGGCCTCTCAAATTCTTAAGTGTTTCTGCCGGAAGAAGGCCCGCCTCATCGACAATTTCGCTGGCGAAAGCGGGACGCTTGGGCGCGGGCAGGTGCGTTTGCGGCGTGGCAGCCAGCACAGCCGGGGCGGGCATAAGCAGAATGGACAGAAAGAAGATTGCTGCAAATCTCATCATTTCCCTTGGCTTCCCCCGACGCGAGATCGTGCCTCTACGATAACGGTAGCGGGCAGTAAGGGAAAAGAAAAAAGGCTGAATTATTATAGACTGCCGCAACCGCTGCATTTTATGGATAATATATGGAGGGAGGTGGAAGAGACCGAACGACCCGCCGCGCTTTGCGCGCGGGCACCATAAACATCCGGTACTGCAGGGAAATAAGTGGAAGAGACTGAACGACCCGCCGCGCTTTGCGCGCAAACACCATAAACATCCGGGACTGGTGGGGAATAGGTGGAAGAGACTGAACGACCCGGATGAAACTCGGTACGGTTGCTGCCTTTCGGCCCTGGCCGGGTTAGCGAGACATTCGCCCGCCCAGCCTCTTCCGGGACATAATATGGTCGGATTCGATGCGAATGGCAAGGGTAAGCCGGTTCCGGCGCCCGTACCGGCGGGAATTGTTTTTCGGTTTTTGAAAATTTTTTCCGCGGAGCAGGGGGGCAGGGAGACAGGGCCAGCCCTGCGGCGGCGGCGCGGGCCCGGAGGACGGAGCGCGTATATGCCAGCCCCGCCCGCAACTGCCTCAAAAGCAACCTTTTTCTGCGGCGCTCGGCCTTGGCCCCGGCCGTATAGCGGCCGGATTTGAGGGCGTTGCGGTTGCCGCGCGGCGCTCCGCGCCGCCGGTTTATATCTGTCGTTCCGCGCCGCCGGTTTATATCTGTCGTTCCGCGCCGCCGGTTTATATCTGTCGTTCCGCGCCGCCGGTTCGTTTCTGGCCTGCAGATCATGAATCCCCAGCAAGCGCAGGCAGGCCGGCATCTTCGGCCATGGCCTTGCGGGCGCGGTACTTCTCCAGTGTCCGCATATGGTCGGTCATGAGCTTCGAGAATCTCAGCGCCGCCGCCGTGCCTTCGCCTTGCATGTAAAAGGAGGCATCCGGCTCCTTCGCGCGGGCAAGCCAGCGCAGCGCTTCCCCATGCGCGACCATGATCTGCGTCACCAGCAGCTCCTCGAGCCGGTCGCGGGGCGAAAAGGATTTCACCATTTCGGCAAGCGCGGCGGGCGTCAGCCCGTTTTCGCCCATGGCAAGGGCGAGCTGCTGCATGAAAACGGTCGAGGCGGGGGTAGGGGGAGGGTTGGGGGTTGCGGTCATCTGGTTTCCTTTCCTGAAAACCATCATATACGATAATTGCGATTTTCGCAACTTAAATGTTCAAAATCGCAATATAATTGCTTTTCTGGTTGTGAAGGAAAGCCGGGGGCGCGTAGCACCCTTTCGTCATTCCCGCGCCCGCCGACGCTAAAGCTTCGGCGGGCGCGGGAATGACGAGGACTTTTTGAGTCAACGTGCAAGACGCGCCGCTTTTGGGGCGCGTCTTGCAGCAATCATTGCTGATGTTGTTAATGATAGCGGATCTGACGTGTGTCTTCCTCGCCTGCAAAATGAGACACATCGGCGACAGGTTGCAAAGGCGAAGGCCCATCAATTTCCCGAGCGATCGCATGCATTTTTGCCTTAACGCTCTTTTTGCGCTTGAGCTCCTTGTCTTTGCTTGCGGTAACCAGGATGTTTCTCGCATCGGAATTGAAGTAGCGCTGGATATTGGCGACCGGGTTGGCGGGTTCCGGTTCTTGTTTAACGGTTGGCAGGGATTCCATGCCTTCCACTTTTTCCGCCAGCTCCTGAATGGATCCGGCAAAGATGTTCGCCTGGTCGGTAATGCCAATGACCTGAAGCTCCAGCGTACGGATTGACTTGGCGGTCTGGCTGTCAACCGTATCCACCTTCTTCTCCAGCTTGTTCAGCTTGTCGCCAAAGAAATTCGTTTGCTGGGCGATTGCCTCAAAACCCGCCCTCAGGCGCTCAAATCCGGCCCCAAGAACGAGACTGCTTCCGATAGCTGCGATGGCCGCGAATACCGATAACAGGATAGACACAGCCAATACCGTTTCTACGTTGAGAGTCATATTTTTTCCCTTTCCCTATAACCCTTGTGGACCAAGACATTACGCGCGGGCAATTTGCATTAGATAAAGCACGCGATAAAATTATCGCTTTTTTTTAGCGAAGTCTTTTCATCCACCTTCTTTTTTTTTATTCGAGGCTCGCAAACCGGAGATAATCGCGATGCGAAAAGTGTTCCGATTCTCGCCCACAATTACCATCATAGAGAATGTTGTTTAATATCCCGTGATTTTTGCTTGGAAACAAAGACAAATACGTTGGAGTTTTATCTCAATTTACGGCAAGGCACGCCCTGTATTCGCAGGCCGGCGACAACGTGCGCCGCAAAAAAAACCGCCATCGAGTGCCGCGACTGCCACAGGCTCTTGGAGCGATGAGAGCGCAAAGCGCGAGCGCTCTGCGGAAGATAGAGTCATTGCGGGTGTTGGTTAGTGGCGAAACAACTGTATTTACGGCTCCCATATTTTATCAAACCACAAATCCTTGACTCCAATACCCGGCGCAGCGGCGCGGGCACGGTCAAGAAGTTGCATTTTCAGTAGGCTCATTCCTTTCGAGCCCCGAAAGTCCTCCAGCCCAAGCTGTTTAGTGTAATCGTGAAAAGCTTCCGTTATCTGCGGCACGAGTGGTTGAAATCGTATTTGGTCATCTTCTGTTTCCAGCGACACCTTAATGGACATCTTCATTATGCGTGATTTCTGAGGGGCTCTATCCAAGGGAAGTGTGATTGCAGGAATTGAAACGAAAAATCCCTTATTGTGAGATACCCACAAAACCTCATCAGAGTTGGGCTGACATTTCAGGATTGGCAGCTCCGGTGCGCTTTCTAGCGTCAAAATTACCGGTTTTTGTGTCATATCCCCAAGAAAATGCATAAAGCCAGCAACAGCTTTTAAATCATCTGGGCAGGTCATATCGTCTGGCGATAAGTCAAACTCGATTCTGGAAGCGTCTTCTTTTGATCCAAAGAAATGACAACAAATCAGGAATTTTCCGACCGTAAATGAAAGCCTAGTCGACAAATGGGCGCGTTTTTCAAAAATCTTTTCTACGCAGTCCGGTAGTTCGGCTACTGCGTTATCTTCAGTGTATATTGGTCGCGGGTCGAATTTCCGGAGAGCATCGAGAACTTTATTCCAATCGGCAACGTCTGTACCGAAGATATAGATATCCCGCAGTCCGCCATCGTACTCAAAGTCCAAAGAAGCTATCTTTTTCCAGTCAATTGTCATGCAGTAGGCGGTTCAAAATCTAATGTTTCTTCAGCAAACCTTTCCGCATCTTGCCTGTTTCGCTACTCGTTGGAAAGCCGACTTCGGAATTGCGGCGCGACACGCCACAACAAAGGTCATCCCGGCGAAAGCCCTCTGTCTCCTCTCCCCCGTCCGCGAAGCGGATGGAGGGAGAGGATTAAGGTGAGGGGGTGTCTCGACAAAAGCAGGCACTTGGTTTGCTGCGCCGCCCCCCTCACCCTAACCCTCTCCCTCCCGCTGCGCGGGGGGAGAGGGGACAGGAGGCTTTCGCAGAGGGGCTCCTTTGGTGTTAGTTATGGACAGGCTGTTGTCCGTGGATTCCGGCTTTCCGCCTGCGCCGGCAGGGCTGTCATATATTAAAGGAAAATTCCCTCTCTCCCGTCCGCTTTAGCGAATGGAGGGAGAGGGGCAGGGTGAGGGGGTGGAGCAGCAAAAGCTATATTCAGGAATGTTGCACCACCCCCTCACCTTAATCCTCTCCCTCCATGCGGCTGCGCCGCACGGGGGAGAGGAGACTCTCTAGGGAAAGTTCTGGCCAATACGAATCAATGCCTTGCAGCGCCATCACCGCTAAATCCCGGTCTTTTGAACTTATGTATAAATATTATCAAAACCCATGAGTAAACGTAATAATATTTCTTACCATAAACCAATATCAGCTCCCCGCGCAGCAGGCGGCGACTGGAAAGATGAAAAACAAACGCTATCTGCACAGAATGCTTGACGTTGTGGGCGCGCGTGATATAGTGCGCTCGCTCTAAGGATGGGCTGGTAGTAGACATACTTGGTCTAGACGCAGTCCGGTTTTTAACCGTCTTCCGCGGGAAAAGTGGAAGTTAGACTGATCTTTCAAGATCGGTATCCTGCCGCGCACTTCAAAGTGCAAGCCTGGCAGGTGTTATCTCTCATCCTCCAGACAAGTAAAGATTATGACGTTGTTACAACCGAAGAAGGGCTATTGTTAATGCCAACCTTTAACCAGCTTGTACGCAAGGGCCGCGCACCGCAGTTCAAACGGAAGAAGAACGCCGACCTGCAGGGCAACCCGCAAAAACGCGGCGTCTGCACGCGCGTTTACACGACGACACCGAAAAAGCCGAACTCCGCGCTGCGCAAAGTCGCGCGCGTTCGCATGACGAACGGCCGCGAAGCGACCTGCTACATCCCCGGCGTCGGCCACAACCTGCAGGAACACTCTGTCGTGCTCGTGCGCGGCGGTCGTGTGAAAGACCTGCCCGGCGTTCGCTACAAAATCATCCGCGGCACGCTCGATACGCAGGGTGTCGATAAACGCAAACAATCCCGTTCCCGCTACGGCGCGAAACGCCCGAAATAATGAGGTTTTGAAACATGTCACGTCGTCACTCAGCAAAAAAACGCGAAGTTCTGCCAGATCCGAAGTTCAACAACGCCGTTGTCGCCAAGTTCGTCAACGCGATCATGGAATCGGGCAAGAAATCCGTCGCCGAAAATATCGTCTACGGCGCATTCGAGATCGTGCAGTCGAAATCCAAGATGGATCCCATCGCGTTTTTCATGGAAGTGCTCGACAAAGTGAAGCCTTCCGTCGAAGTGAAATCCCGCCGCGTCGGCGGCGCCACCTATCAGGTGCCCGTCGAAGTCCGCCCGAGCCGCGCCATCGCCGTTGCGATGCGCTGGATCAAGGAAGCGGCCGCGAACCGCAACGACAAGACGATGGAAAGCAAGCTCGCTTCCGAACTGCTGGACGCCCATAACGAACGCGGCGCCGCAGTGAAAAAGCGCGAGGACACCCACAAAATGGCAGAGGCAAACAAAGCCTTCGCGCACTTCCGGTGGTAATGAAAAGAAAAATTTGAGGGGAAGCGAAGTATCATGGCTGAAATGAAGAAATACCCGCTGGAGCGGTACCGTAATATCGGCATCATGGCCCACATCGATGCCGGCAAGACGACCACGACCGAGCGTATCCTCTATTACACCGGCAAGTCGCACAAGATCGGCGAAGTGCACGATGGCGCAGCCACGATGGACTGGATGGAACAGGAACAGGAGCGCGGCATCACGATTACCTCCGCCGCCACGACCTGCTTCTGGAAGG
>SCTB01000171.1 GCA_004297545.1 Alphaproteobacteria bacterium | reverse complement strand
TGCTGGTAAAGTTCGACGCCGATCTCGCGGATATGGCCGGATTGTTCCTCGCCCAGCAGGTTGCCCGCGCCGCGGATATCGAGGTCATGGCTCGCCAGCTGGAAGCCCGCGCCCAGACTGTCCAGCTGCTCAATGGCATGCAGGCGCTGCTCGGCGGACTTGGTGAGTTTCTTCTGTGCGTCGAAGGTCAGATAGGCATAGGCGCGTTGTTTTGCGCGGCCGATGCGCCCGCGCAGCTGGTACAGCTGGGCAAGGCCGAACATTTCCGAGCGGTGGATGACCATCGTGTTCGCATTCGGGATATCGAGGCCGGATTCGACGATATTGGTCGAGAGCAGCACGTCGAAGGCGCCTTCGTAAAACGCCGACATTTTTTCTTCCAGCTCCTCCGCCGCCATCTGCCCGTGCGCAACGACGACCTTGAGTTCCGGCACCAGCGTCTTCAACGTGTCTTCCAGTTCAGCAAGGTCGGCGATGCGCGGGCAGACATAAAAACTCTGTCCGCCGCGGAAATGTTCGCGCATGAGGGCGTCGCGTATGACGACGGGGTCATAGGGCAGCACGAAGGTCTTGACAGCAAGGCGGTCGATGGGTGCGGTGGTGATGAGGCTCAGTTCACGCACGCCCGAGAGCGCCATCTGCAGGGTGCGCGGGATCGGCGTGGCGGTCAGGGTGAGAACATGCACGTTCTCTTTCATCTGCTTGATTTTTTCCTTCTGCTTCACGCCGAATTTCTGTTCCTCGTCGACGACCAGCAGCGCGAGGTTGGAGAATTTTATCTTTTCCGCCAGCAGGGCGTGGGTGCCGACAATGATATTGACGTCCCCGCGCGAAACGCCCTCGCGCACCTTGTCCGCCTCCTTGCCTGTCACGAAGCGCGACAGGAGCCCGGTGCGTACGGGGAAACCCGTAAAGCGCCGTGAAAAGGTCTGGTAATGCTGCCGCGCCAGCAGCGTGGTGGGGGCGATGATGGCGACCTGATAGCCGGCGAAGGCCGCGACGGCGGCGGCGCGCAGAGCCACTTCGGTCTTGCCGAAGCCCACGTCGCCGCAGACCAGGCGGTCCATCGCCTGGTCCTTGTCGAGGTCTTCAAGCACATCGACGATGGCTTTCTGCTGGTCCTCGGTCTCGGGGTAGGGGAAGCCGGCCGAAAACTTCTCGTAACTGCCGTCATGCACATGGATGGGGTCGGTATGGCGCAGCACGCGCAATGCCGCCACCTTCAGCAATTCATTCGCGAGCGCCAGCAGATCGCGCTTGACCCGCGCCTTGCGGGCCTGCCAGGCCGAGCCGCCGAGGCGGTCCAGCACCGCGCCCGCTTCGGCCGAGCCGTAGCGCGACAGCACGTCGAGGTTTTCGACCGGCACGAAGAGCTTGTCGCCGCCCGCGTAAATCAGCTTCAGGCAGTCGTGCGGCACATTGTCGACCACCACGGTTTCGAGACTGTCGAACTGGCCGATGCCGTGGTCTTCGTGGACGACGTAATCGCCTTCATGCAGCTGGCTGATCTCGAACAGGAAGGCGTCGCTTTTCTTTTTCTTCTTCTGGATGCGCGCGAGGCGGTCGCCGAGAAGGTCCTGTTCCGTGAGTACCGCAAGCCCGGCGGTTTCAAACCCGTGTTCGAGACCGAGAACGGCGATGGTTACCTTGTCTG
>SCTB01000170.1 GCA_004297545.1 Alphaproteobacteria bacterium | reverse complement strand
CCTCAATTTTTTCTGGACATGACCACGGGGTTTGGTGCAACAATAGAGTTGGGTGGATATCAATGGGGAAGTTATCATGAATAGAAGTGTGTTTTTGATCATGGGCGGCGCGTTGCTGGTGGCGATTGTTGTCGCCATGCTGGTGCAGGCCAAGTTATCCCCAAGAGGTTCGGACAAAGCCGCCCCCACATCTGAAATTCTCGTGGCGAACCGCAAGATTTTGACGGGCGAAGTCCTGAAGCCGGAAGACGCGCGCTGGCAGGGCTGGCCCGATAACGTGATGTTCGAAGGCGTATACAGCAAGAAAGATTATCCCGACGACAAGACGCCCGATGTCTACGGCATTCCGCTGCGCCGCAGCCTTGAATCGGGCGAGCCTGTGACCAAGCAGGCCCTGGTGCCGGACTTCAAAGGCGGCAGCAACTATCTGGCGGCCACCATCGCGCCGGGCATGCGCGCGGTCGCCATCCCGGCCCGCGTCGAAAGCTCGGCCGGCGGCTTCCTGATGCCGGGCGACCATGTCGACATCATCCTGACCTATACGCCGACGATTTCGGGCGAGGTGCAGAACTATGCGGCGCCCCTGATCAACCGCATCGCCAGCGAAACCATCATGACGAACGTGAAGATCCTGGCGGTCGACCAGAACGTGAAGGAAGAAGACAGGGGCGATGCGAAGGGCGCGCTCAAGACGGTGACGGTCGAAGTGACCCAGCAGGGCGCCCAGGTGCTCTCCCTCATCACGCAGATGGGGACAATCACCATGGCGCTGCGCCGCCTGGGGGAAAAGGATACGGCGGAAAATACCGGCAGACCCCTCACCACAGATTCGACGACTTCCGACATCCTGAAGAAACTGAACAAAATCGGGGCCCAGACCAAATCCGGCTCCAATAACGTCAGGGTCTATAGCGGCACGGCGGTGACGAACATCCCCGTCCGCTCGGCTCCCCCGACGAACAGCGGAAATTAAGGAAAGGCAGCGAACATGAAACGCAGCATCTCAAAAATCCTGGCCTCCCTTGTCATGTGCCTGGCAGTCGTAAGCCTGTCGGTCATGGCGCAGGGAGCTCCCGCAGGTAACACGGTCAAGCTGTCGATCGGCAAGGCGGACACGATAAACCTGTCCAAGCCCGCCGCCGACGTGCTGGTCGCCAGCCCGGGGGTGGCCGATGTCGGGTCGCTGCGCTCCAACCGCCTCTATGTCGTCGGCAAGGCCATCGGCGACACGAACGTCCTCGTGTTCGACGAGGAAGGCAACCAGATCGCCAACATCGCCATCCAGGTGCGCGCGGACCAGCAGACATTGAGAGAAACCGTCCGCGAATTCTTCCCCAATGAAGCCGTTGACGTCCGGACGGTGAACGACAGCGTTGTCCTCCAGGGCGAGGTCAGTACGCCCGCCGTTGCGAACCAGGTGCGCGACCTTGTGGGCCGCTTCGTGCGCTCCGGTCAGTCCCTTGTCGACCTCATGAAGGTGCAGGGCGAACAGCAGGTCATGCTGAAGGTCAAGGTCATCGAGGCCAAGCGCTCGCTGCTGCGCGAATACGGTGTTCAGACGAACATCGACCAGTTTTCCAACGGCAACGTCAATGGCAGCTTTGCGACCACGGCCGGCGGCGTCGGCCTTGCGGCCGTGTCCGAATTCGGCAGCGGCACGCTCGCGCTTGCGCAGATGGGCGGTTTCGGTCCTTTGACAGTCAACTATCAGGCGCTTGAGAACAAAGGGCTCGTCAACACCCTCGCGGAGCCGACATTAACGGCGATTTCGGGCGAAACGGCAGGCTTCCTGGCCGGCGGCGAATTCCCCGTTCCGGCATCGCGCGACTCCAGCGGCAACATCACCGTCGAGTTCAAGCAGTTCGGCGTGGCGCTCAACTTCGTTCCCACGGTGCTCTCCAGCGACCGCATCTCCATGCAGCTGACGTCCGAAGTGTCGGAGAAATCCGACGTGGATGGCGTGACCTTTGGCGGCATCACGGTGCCGGGCCTCGCGATCCGCCGCGCCCAGACGACGGTGCAGATCGGCTCGGGCGGCACGCTGATGATCGCGGGCCTGCTCAAGTCGAGCGCAACAGACGCGCTGAACGGCTACCCGGGGCTTTCGAGCATCCCGATCCTGGGCAACCTGTTCAAGTCCAAATCCTTCCAGCGCGGCGAGTCCGAACTGGTGTTCCTTGTCACGCCTTATATCGTGAAGCCTTTCGGAATGCCGCAGGGCGAGCGCATCGCGGCCGCTTCGTCGCTGCCGTCGGAAATCGTCACGACGTCCCATGCCGTGTCGCTCCAGGACGTTCATGGCCACAATACGCTTGGCCGTCCGGCAACCTCCGTGATCCCGACGGCCAAGCCGTCGGCGACGCCTGCGGGCGTGGCCGTGCCGGTTCCGGGCGTCAATTCCGCGCCGCTGCCGGTGCGCCGCGGAGACGCTTCGCCGATACAGCCCGAGACACAATATGCGGAGGCGGAGCCTGTGAAAGTCATCTGGGACAAGCCTGCCGTTGCGGCGCCCGTCAAAAAGATTGCCGCAAAGGCGCCTGCTTCGGTGAAGAAGGTTGCTGCGGCGCCCGTCGTAAAACAGGCGGCCCTCAAGCCTGATGCTGCTCCCGTTGCAGCCGCGGTGAAGCCGGCGCCGGCTTCTCTCAAGGCGACGGAAAAAACCGCCCTGCCGGCCAAGCCGGTGGTGAAGGCGGCTGCGACGCCCGTGAAGAAAGCGGCTCCGTCGCCAAAGCCCGACGTGGCTGCTGCCCCCCAGGCGCCCGCGAAGAAGCCTGCCGTACCTGTGGTCCCGGTCAAAGCCATCGTGCCCGCCGTCAAACCGGCGCCGGGGGCGAAGGGGGCTTCCGCCGCCAAGCCTGCCAAAACGACAAAATTGCAGGCAGCGGCAAAAGCAGTCATCAAAAACAGTCAAAACCCGCTCTCGGCCTCATATATGAATAACCTCAGGAACATTTATGGCAAAAAGCTGCCATCAACGATGACGTCCATGGCCGGTGTTGGGTATATTGTTAATTAAGGGGGGAGTCGATCACGATGAGATCAATCAAAACGTCATCCATCTGCTGTTTCGCCGTATGCGCTTTTCTGCTGGCCGCCTGCGACGTGACAACGCCGTCCCAGGTCCATACCGGGGAAATCCAGGTCAAGGACGTCATGAAGACGGCGACGGTGGATCCCGCGCACGTCAGTTCCCAGACCGTAGAGATCATTAGCAAGGACTACGCCATGAACGGCGACGGGCCGATGCGCATCGTTATTCCGTATCAGCCCGGCAGCCCGCTCGAAAAAATCGCGGCGGAAGCGGAGGGCGCGCGCTACCAGAAGGCGTTCGCCGCAAAAGGCGTGAAGGATTTCCGCGTCAGTTACACGGCGACGGCCGAGCCCAAGGCTATGGCGGTTGTTTCTTACATGGCGCTCGCTGCGGAGCCGCCGCGCAACTGCCAGCATAATTCCGCCTTTTACGGCGCCGTGGCGATGAAGGACGTCGAAGGCAAGCAGGATATCGGCTGCGAAATCAAGTCTGCGCAGGCGCAGATGATCGCGCGGCCGGCGGATCTGATGGGCATGCCCGGCCTGCCTCAGGACGACGCGCGCCGCCAGGGCGCCGTCGTGGAAAAGTACAAGGCGGGCGTGCAGAATACGGAGCTTGGTGGTCTTACCGCAAGCGGGAAGTGATGGCATGAGTCAGGATATAACAGCAACCCTTCTTCCGGCGTCGCGTGTCGATTTCTATACGCTCGACGACGCGACGGCGGCCACGGCGGGCCAACTGACGACGGACTGGCGCTTCGCGCGCGTCGCCGTGCATGTGACGCGGGGCGGCATCGACGCCGCGGTCGCCGCCTATTCGCAGTACGCGTCCCCGGACATGATTATCGTCGAGACGAACGATATCAGCGACGCCTTCATCGCGCAGCTCGGCCAGCTGGCGGGCGTCTGCGCGGCGGGCACGGATGCCGTCATCGTCGGCCCGATGAACGATGTTCATCTCTACCGCAACCTCGTGGGCATGGGTGTGCGCGACTACCTCGTCCGCCCGGTGTCTGAAGACGACCTCGTTAACGTCATCGCCAAGGCGATCACCGACAAGCACGGTTTGTCGGGCAGCCGCCTGGTCACCGTCTCTGCCGCCAAGGGCGGCGTCGGCGCGACCACGGTCGCCCAGGTCGTCGCCTGGGCTGTCGCTGACAAGCTGAAGCAGAAGACGATGCTGATGGACGCGGCGGGCAGCGCCGGAAGCCTTGGCATTTCCTTCGGCATAGAGCCCGCGACCAGCCTCACCGAAGCCGTCCGCGTCGGCGCGAGCGGGTCCGAAGACGACATGAAGCGGATCATTCAGCCAGCCGGGGAGCACCTGTCGGTGCTGGTTTGCGGCGGCGACCCGATCCTGACGGACAGCCCGGACGCCGACAGCGTGGAAACGCTCGTCAACCGGATCATGCACAAATATCCGGTTGTGGTCATGGACCTCTCCGGGGCGGCCCCGGGGGTGCAGAAACGCATGCTGGCGCGGGCGAATAATGCAATTATTGTGTCGACTCCCATGCTGCCGAGCTTGAGAAACTGCAGAACGCTTATAAATGAGATAAGGAACCTGCGCGCCGGCTTCAAGGACTTCGACGTCGTCATCAACAAGCGCGGCGCGGCATCCTCCGAAGAGGTTTCCGACAAAGATATCAAGGCCGCGCTGGATTTGGAGCCCTTCGCCAAGATACCCTACGCCCCTAAAATATTCGTCGGGGCGGAGTTCGAAGGCAAGCCCGTGGGCCAGAACAAGGCCGCGGCGGACATCCTCAGGCCGCTGGAGGCTCTGGCGCAGCGCGTGACGGGTCTGAGCGAGGAGAAGAAAGAGGGCGGCAAGAAGGAAGCCCCGAAAGGTTTCCTGAAAATGCTGAAAGGCAAGTAACCGCGGCGATAACAGGAACAGGGGCGAGGCGTTAAAGAATGTTTGGAAAGCGTTCAGATTCACCACAACCCGGCGCCGGGGGCTCCAAGCCCGCGGAGGCCCCGAAACCCGCTGCGGCAGCTCCGGCGGCAGCGCCTGCAGTGGCGGCGCCCGCGGCTGCGCCAAAGCCGCAGGCACAGGCTCCGGCGGCTCCTGCCG
>SCTB01000169.1 GCA_004297545.1 Alphaproteobacteria bacterium | reverse complement strand
TGACGGTCAGGGTGCCGTTGACGAAGCTGATGCTGTAGTTGCTCGAGGTCAGGCCGCCCGGGGTGATGACATAGGAACCGGCGTTGATGGCGCCCTGCGAGGCGCCGCTGTAGGAGAGGGTGCCGCCCAATACGGCGGAAGTCTCGCCGTTGACGAAGCCGCTGTAGCTCACGCCGTTGCCGCCTGAATAGGCCAGGCCGTCATAGGTCTTGCTGTCGGCACTGGCGGTGACGGTGAGGGCCGCGGGGCTCACGGTCAGGGTGCCGTTGACGAAGCTGATGGAATAGTTACTGGAGGTCAGGCCGCCGGGGGTGATGACATAGGAACCGGCGTTGATGGCGCCCTGCGAGGCGCCGCTGTAAGAGAGGGTACCGCCCAGGACGGCCGAGGTCTCGCCGTTGACGAAGCCGCTGTAGCCGACGCCGTTGCCGCCCGAATAGGCGAGGCCGTCATAGGTCTTGCTGTCGGCATTGGCCGTGACGGTCAGGGCGGCAGGGTTGACGGTCAGGGCGCCATTTACATAGGAGATGGTGTAGTTGCCAAGGCCGGAACCGGTTGCGCCGCTGATGCTGATGGCATAGGGGCCGCCCGTCACCGTCGCCGCGGCAGCCGCGCCAGCGCTTGAGAGGCTGGCAGAAGTGACGGTATCACTGTTGACGAGGCCCAAGGTTGTCAACTCGGTGCCGGCGAAGGTATAGGCGGTGCCGTAAGTTTTGCCAAAGCTGTTTGCGGTAACCGTCAGCGCCTTGGGGTTAACGGTCAGGCTGCCGTTGACATAGGAGATGGTGTAGTTACCGAGTCCTGAGCCGGCCGCAGCGGAAGGCGTAATCGCATAGGGACTTCCGGCGACCGTGGCGGTGGCGGGCGCGCCGGCCGAGGACAGGGTGACTGAAGAGACGCTGTCGCTGTTGACAAGGCCCAAGGTTGTGAACTCGGTGCCGGCGAAGATCACCGTCGAACCGTAGGTCTTGCTGGTGCTGTCGGCAGTGATGGTCAGGGCCTTCGGGTTGACGGTCAGGCTGCCAGCGACATAGGAGATGGTGTAGTTACCAAGTCCCGAGCCGACCGCAGCCGAGGGCGTAATCGCATAGGGGCTGCCCGCCACGGTCGCGGTGGCGGCAGCGCCGGCCGAGGAGAGAGAAACCGAGGAGACGCTGTCGCTGTTGACGAGGCCGGCGGTGGTAAACTCAGTGCCGGCGAAGGTAACGGTCTGGCCGTAGGTCTTGGCGACGTTGCTGGCGGTGACGGTGAGGGCCTTTGGGTTGACCGTGATGGCGGTTGCGTTATTGGCGTAAGAAAAGCCGTAACCCATCGCGGAAGCGAGGCTGCCGCTGACATAATTAATATTGTATGACCCAACAGGCGAGGTTGATGTGTATGTCGTGCTGCCGTTCAGGGAGCCGGTGACGGTATCAGCGCCGGAATCACTGCCAAGGTATCCTGACAGAACATATGAATAGGCTGTAAGGGAGGGCGTCGCATCGCCATAGGTGACTGCTATGCTGCCGGGCGTGGCGGTCAGGATAGGCGTCGTGCGGTACAGGAAGCCGTCCTCATCGGTTGAGGCGGCGGGGTAGCTGGGGCAGGAGCCGCCGTAGGTGCAGCTGAAGCGGCGGAAATCATTGGCCAAACCGTTGATCGTATCCAGCGACGGACTCTCGCTGTAGACCAGCCAGCGGCCGGTCGTGCTGCTGGTCACCAGCGCGCCGGAGCCGGAATTGTTGATGAAGTTATGGCCGGAGGCAAGGACGAGGGCGTCGCCCGTATTGGAGGCCGTCAGCGTGCTGCTGGAATTGATGGTGATATCGCCAGAGGTGCCAAGCGCGGTTTGCGCGAAAATCGTACCGCCCGTGACGGAGCCGAGGGAGATGCCGCCGCCCGAATAGCTGATGGCCGTTACGGACTTGGCGCCGAAATTCTCTGTTCCATTCAGCGCGATGGCGCCGCTGCCGGTCTGGAAGGTGGTATTGGTATTCGCCTTGGTTGACCAGGAATAACCGCCCGTCACCGTCAGGCTGCCGCTCTGCGTGGTAGAACCGAAGACAAGGGCGGTCCAGCCGGACTGGATTTTGTCGAGCTCGGTCGAGGTCAGGTTGAGGTTGGCGCCTGTGCCGTTCAACTGCATGGTCGTGGCATTGGCCGAGGGCTGGATGGTCAGCGTGCCGGTGCCGCTGGCCAGCGACAGGTTGGCGTTGAGGGCGAGGTCGCTGTCCGTCTGGATGGTCAGGTTGGCGTTGGTCATGGCCTGCGCGCCAGCGATGGTCATAAGGCCTGAGCCGGTGCGCAGCAGCAGGGAACGGCCCGATTCCCACGTACGCGCGTTCACGTTCATCGCGCCTGTGCCGTCGCTGCGGCCGATGATGACCAGCGTGGCGCGGGTGATGTTGTTCAGGATGGTGTTGGCGCCGGTGGCCAGCTGCAGCGTGCCCGCGCCGCCTGCGACGCCGACGGTGGTGTTCTGGCTTCTGGGTGTGAAGATGACGGTGCCGCTGGTGTTCGGCTTGATATAGGCGCCGGAGCCGCCGTTCACCCATGTGGCCGTGTCCTGGATGAAGTTAATCGTGCCTGTTGCCGTGCCGCTGCCGATAGTCGCGGCATAAGTTCCCCCGCCGTCCACATAGAGGTCATCCGCGCCATTGGCGCCAGTCGAGGTGATGGTGATGCTGCCTGCGCCGTCTATCCGGATCTGGTTTTTGTCGATCGACGACAAAATCTTCAGGCCGTAGTTGCCCGCACCCGTGCCGCCGCCCGTGGCGTTGATGGTGATGCTGCCGGTGCCGGAAGCCCAGATAGCGTTATCCTCCTCGAGGAGCAGGCCAATGTTATCGCCGCCGCTGGTATTGCCGCCCGTGGCGTTGATTGTGATATTTCCGCTGCCGCTGGTCGTGATGCGGTTGGTGCCGTATTCGTCCAGCCAGATGCCGTAGTTGCTGCCGACGGCGCCGCTGCCGCCGCCCTGGCCGGTGACTGTGATGTTGCCGTTCACCGCGGAAATGAGGCTGTCGGCCCAGACTTCGACGCCGACGCTGTGGATTGCCGAGCCGCCGCCGCCCGTACCGGTGACGGTGATGCTGCCCGATCCCAACGCGGTAATCGTGGAGGCGTTGTCAAGGAACACGCCCCAGGCGTCGCTGCTGACGGAGCCGGCCGTGCCGGTCACGCTGATGTTGCCGCCGGCGGAAGCGATGTCGCCGTCGGAAAGGTAAACGCCGCGGTTTGCGTCGCCGTCGTCTTCGCCGCCGGTGCCCTGGATCGTGATGCTGCCTGAACCCGTGGACTGCACAGAGCCCGCGTTTGCGATGGTAACCCCGTAGTTATTGCCACCCGACGCGCCCACCAGAACCGTGTCCGCCGCCGCGCCAATGATGCTGATGCTGCCGGTACCGGACGTCAGAACCGTCGCGCCTCCCTGAATAGACACGCCGCCGTTGCCCGAACCCACGCCCGCGCCGCCGCCAAGGCCGGTGATGCTGATATTGCCGTCCACGGCAGAAATCACGCCGCCGTCCCAGAGATCAAGCCCCAGCGCGTTGGAGGCGCTGGCATCGCCCACGCCGGTTGCAAAAATGCTGATCGTGCCCGAGCCGGTATTGGTGATGGAGCCGCCCAGAGTCCCGCCGATATCAACGCCCGAGTTCCAGTCGTAACCGCCTAGGCCGCCGGTGCCGGTGACGCTGATAGCGCCGCCGGAAGCGGAAATGGAGCCCCCGTCAATCCGGACGCCGATATTGTCGCCGCCGCTGCCGCCATCGTTGCCGCCGGTGCCGGCTACGGTGATATTGCCGGAACCGGTCGTCGAAATAGCGCCCGAGTCATAGAGGTAAACGCCATAATTCTGGTTGCCGCTTGTATTGACGCCGCCCTGGCCGGTGACATTGATGCTGCCGGTACCGCTCGTCGTGATTGCGCTCCCGGCGTTTGAGACGACGACGCCCCATTGGTTTGTGGCTGTGTCGGCGCCGCCGCTGGCCGTGCCGCCGGTGCCGGTGACAGTCAGCAAACCATTCACCGACGAGACGACAGCGCCGTCGTTAATTTCCACGCCGAATGCCTGGTCGCCGCCCCCACCGATGCCGATAACCGTTACCGTGCCGGAACCGATTGTGCTGACCACCGAAGCATAGGCGAATTCCACGCCGCCATTGTAAGTGCCGCTGGCCGCGCCGCCGGTGCCGGTGATGCTGATGTTGCCGCCGTTGGCCGAAATGATCCCGTCTTCCAGGTTAACGCCGACGTTTTCCCAGCCGGTGCCGCCGGCATTGCCGCCCGTGCCTACCACGGTGATGTTACCGGAGCCCGTGGCCAGGATGCTGCCGCCGCCGAGGGCGTTGGGATTCGCCAGATAGACGCCGTAATTGGCGTCGCTGGCGCCGGTTGGAGCGCCGCCCGTGCCGTTCACGAAGATGCTGCCCGTGCCTGTCGTCGTGATCATGCTGCCGGGGTCGGCGATGTAGACGCCATAAATACTGCTGGTCGATCCGTCGCCGCCGCCGAAGCCGTTGACGGTGACATCGCCATTCGCGGTCGAAATAAAGCCGCCGCCTGTTATATACACGCCAGTCTGGCCGCCGCTGCCGGCGCCGCCCGTGCCGGTGACCGTGACGGTTCCCGCCAGGGTGGTGCTGATCTGCGAGCCGCCCATGACCTCAATGGCCCCGCTCTCATCATCGGTGCCGGTGCCGGTGACTGTGATATTTCCACCGGATGCCCTGATATAGCTGGCTGCACTCATGACGAGGCCATGATTGTGGTAGTTGCCGCCACCCGTGGCATTCACCGTGATGTCGCCGGAGCCCGATGCGAGGATGCCGTTGTTGCCGGTCATCAGGATGCCGTAGTTGTTCGAGCCTGCGCCGGCCAGGTTTCCGCCAAAACCCGTGACGCTGATATCGCCCGCCCCGGTCGTCGTTATCTGGGCGTTATCGTATATGAAATAAACGCCGTAATTGTCGGTTCCAAGGCCCGCGCCGCCGGCGGTGCCGGTGACGGTGACGTTGCCGTTGAAGGCGGAAATGACGCCCGCGTCGCCGACCACCACGCCGTAGCCGTAACCGCTGTTGCCTGTGCCCATGCCGTCGCCGATGACGGTGACGGTTCCGGAACCCCCGGCGCTGATGGCGGCGCCGAGGCCATATACCGCCACGCCTGCGTTATCGTCGCCCGTGCTGTTGCCTCCCGTGCCTGTAACGCTGATGTTTCCGGCTGCCGTGGCGACCGACCCGCCATAGAGGAAAACGCCGAGATTGTCGCCGCCGGTGCCGGCGCCGTTGCCGCCGGTGCCGTTGATGGTGATGCTGCCCGTGCCAAGCGCCTGAACCGATCCGGAGACTTCGGAATAGAAACCGTAGTTGGCGCCGCCGCTGCCGGTCGCGTTGCCGCCCGTGCCGGTGATGCTGATGCTGCCCGAACCGGTCGTATTGATCGTGCTGCCTGCGCTCACGATGGACACGCCGCGGTTGTCGCTTCCGGTGCCAGAGCCGCCGCCCGTGCCGTTCAGGGTAATGTTGCCGTCCGCCGCGGTAATGACGCTGCCCACTTCAAGTTCGATACCGTAAGCGTAGTTTGCGTCAGTAATGCCGGCCCCCGTGCCGGTGATGCTGATGGATCCGGTGCCGGTATTGCTGATCGTGCTGCTCGTCAACGCAAAGCCGTCATCCCAGCTGCCGTTGCTGTCGCCGCCGAGGCCGGTGACGGTTATGGAGCCGCCGGATCCCGTAACCGAACCGTAATAGACCCAGACGCCATTGTTGACGGAGCCAGTACCGCCGCTACCGCCGGTGCCTTGTATAATGATATTTCCGCCCGCTGTGGTCTGAACGCCGTCGGCGCCTTCGATGCGCACACCGGTACTATAGCCGCCGCTGCCATCTCCGCCCGTGCCGTCCAGCGTGATGCTGCCGCTGCCGGTCGTGACGCCGGAAGACGTCTGGACATAGACGCCGACATTGCCGCCGCCGCTGCCCCCCCCGCCCGTGCCGGTGACGCTGATGGCGCCGGTGCCGGTTGCCGTGAGCGTGCTGCCGACATCAGCGACAACGACGCCGTAGTTATTGCTACCCGTACCTGCGCCGCCACCTGTGCCGTTGACTGTCAGCAGGCCATCTACCGTAGAGACGACGGCGCCGCTGACGACGGATACGCCGAAGTCATAGCCGCTGTCGGCAGTGCCGCCGCCGGTGCCGTTGATGGTGATTGTGCCCGAGCCGGTTGTGGTGATGGCGCCGCCATTGAATACATCGACGCCGATATTGTAGTTGCCGTCGCCGATGCCGCCGATGCCGGTGACGCTGATGTTGCCGCCCGCGGCGGTGATAGATCCGGAAAGTTCGACGCCATGGTTATCGCCACCGCCGCCGGCGGTTCCGCCGCCAGTGCCATTCACGATGATGCTGCCTGTGCCGCTGGCCTGGATGCCATTGACTGTCTCAACAAGGACGCCGATGTCGGCGCCGCCGCTGCTATTCCCGCCCGTGCCGGTGATGCTGATATTGCCTGTTCCGGTTGTCTTGACGGTGCTGGTTCCCGTATTGATCCAGACGCCATAGTTCGAGCCGCCAGTGCCTGTCCCGCCGGCCGTGCCGGTGATGTCAATGTCGCCATCTACAGCGGTAATGAAGGAACTGCCGTATATCTCGATCCCCTGGGCTTGGGCGCCGTTGCCAGTTCCCATGCCGATGGCGGTGATGGTGATCGTACCCGATCCAGTATTGGTGATACCGCTGCTGTTCTGAATCTCGACGCCGCGGTTGCCGTCGGCGCTGGAATTGCCGCCAGTGCCGTTGATGATGATGGCGCCGCCGGAACCGGCGATCGTTCCGCCGCCATCCAGGTTGATGCCCCAGTTGCGGTCGCCGCTGCCAGTGCCGTTGCCGCCGGTCCCGTTCACGGTGATGGCGCCGCCAGCCGTGGTCTGGATGCCGCCGGCGGTAGCGACAAAAACGCCGTAGTTGTGGGGGCCGCTGCCGCTGGCGTTGCCGCCAGTGCCGGTGACGCTGACGGCGCCGGTGCCGGTTGTCTCGATTGTGCTGCCGGCGCCGGTAATGTACACGCCGTAGTTATAGCCATCAATGCCAGTGCCGCCACCGACGCCAGTCACGCTTAGGGCGCCATTGACAGTGGAGATGAGGCCTCCATTTTCTACATACACTCCGTAGTCGTCGCCTTTGATGGAACTGCCGGTGCCGTTAACGGTTACGGTGCCTGCGCCTGTTGCGCTGATGGCGCCGCCGGCGCCAGTGATATAGACGCCGTAATTGGCGTAATCATTGCTGCCGCCGCCGGTGCCCGTAACACTGATATTGCCGCCGGATGCCGTGATTGAGCCGCCAGACAAGGTGACCCCCTTATCATAGCCGCTGCTCGCGCTGCCGCCCGTACCAATTACAGTGACATTGCCGGAGCCAGTTGCCTGGATACCATTGGCTGTTGTTACATAGACGCCATCGTCGCTATAGGCCCCGTTGGCGCCGCCGCCCGTGCCGGTGACGCTGACATTGCCTGTGCCAGTTGTCTTGATCGTGCTGTTGACGCCTGAAACATAAACGCCGTAATTGTTACCGTAGGCGCCCGCGCCCCCGATCCCTGTGACGGTGACGTCGCCATTGACGGCGGAGACAATGCCGCCGCTGGCCACGTAGACGCCATAATCATCGCCGCTGTTGCTTGTCGTGCCCTTGCCTGTGCCCAGGATGGTGATCGTGCCAAGAGTCGTGGTGCTGACGGCGCCGGTTGCGCCTGTGACGAAGACGCCGATATTGCTGTCGCCGGTGCTGTTGCCGCCCGTGCCGGTAATGCTGATGTTGCTGCTGGTGCCGGTGATCGACCCGCCGTTGAGATAAACGCCGTAATTGTTGGAGCCGCTGCCGGTTGCATTGCCGCCGGTTCCCTGCACGGTGATGATCCCGCCGCCGGTGCCGGCGGTCTGGATACCGCTGACCGATGAAATCGCAACGCCGTAATTGTTGCCGCCGCTGCCGCTGGCGTTGCCGCCCGTGCCGGTAACCTGGATATTGCCGGTACCGGTGGCCTTGATCGTGCTGCCCACGCCTGTGACATAGATGCCGTAGTTGTCGGTGCCCGTGCCGGCGCCGCCGCCGGTGCCGTTGACGGTGAGCAGTCCGTTGACGGTGGAAATGACACCCGTGGTTATCAATACCCCGTTGTCGGTTCCGCTGTTGGCATTGCCGCCGCCGGTGCCGGTGACGGTAACCGTTCCTGCGCCAACAGCGCTGATTATTGCCCCTGCGCCGGCCATTTCCACGCCGTCATTCGATGCGCCGCTGTTCGTGCCGCCTGTGCCTGTGACGGTGACGCTTCCGCCGCCGGTAGCACGGATGACGCCGGACGGGAAAATATCAACGCCGTTATTGTTACCGCCGCTGCCTCCGGCGCCGAAGCCGGTGATGGATATATTGCCCGTGCCGGTCGTCTGCACGATGCCACCCGCCTGATAACCAATCCAGACGCCGTCGTTGTTGCCGCCTGTGCCCGCTCCACCTGCGGTGCCGGTGATGGTTACGTTGCCATTAACGGCGGAGACGAGACCGCCGTTGAAGATATCGACGCCGTCGGTATAGTCGACGTTGCCGGTGCCTCTGCCGGTGCCGGTGATGGTGATGGCGCCCGCGCCCGTCGTACTGATTGTGGCGCCCGCGCCCTGGATGACGACGCCCGCATTGCCGTCGGTGTTGCCCGTGCCGCCGAGTCCCGTGACGTCGATATTGCCGCCGGCGCCTGTAATCGAGCCGCTCTGCACATGGACGCCGAAGCCATTCAGGTTCGTGCCCGTGCCGCCGCCGCCGGTGCCCTGTACGGTGATATTGCCGGTGCTGGTGGCCTGGATGCCGTTAGCCGTGTTGACATAGACGCCGTAGTTATTCGCGCCGCTACCCGTGGTGTTGCCGCCTGTGCCGGTGACGCTGACGCCGCCGGTGCCGGTCGTCTTGATTGTGCTGTTCGCGCCTGCGATGACGACGCCGAAGCTGTTGACGCCCGTGCCGGCGCCGCCGCCCGTGCCGGTGACGCTGACGGCGCCGTCGACAGCGGAGACAATACCGCCGCCGTCCACGACGACACCGGAGTTAAAACCGCTATTTGTATTTCCGCCGCCGGTGCCGACAATGGTGACGGTTCCGGCGCCGCTGGTCTGGACCGCCCCTGAGGCGCCCGTGACGCGCACGCCGAAATTGTTATCGGTGGTTGTTGCAAAGCCTGTGCCCCGGATCGAGATGTTGCCGCCGCCCGCGTTGACGGTAGCGTTGTTGATGAGCACGCCGCTGACAACCGTGCTATTGCCGATGGCGGCCGTCGTCGACGGACTTGTCCCGCCGCCCATCGTGATGTTTCCGCCGTTGCTGGTGATGTTCGAAGAAACGCTGATTGCGCCCGAGGTGGCCGTCGAGCCGTCGTCATTGCGCGCATCGAGCACGACGTTCAGCTTGTTGCTGGTGGAGGTGATGTCAGATCCGGTATTGATGGTGATATTGCGCGCGGCCTGCAGTGTCAGCGTCGCGTCACCGCCGGCAGTTTTCGCGATGGGGCTGTTGGCGGCGATGGTGATATCGCCGTTCTCGCCCCCGCTGCCGCTGGTGGAAACCGACACGCTGGTTCCCGCATTGAGGGAGGTCGTAATCGTGCTTGTCAGCAGGATGGAGCCGTTGGTCGGCGCGACGCAGGTGGGACACCCCCAGCCGCTGCTCTCCGTGCCGGTGGCCTGTATGGAAACATCGCGCGGATCAAGCAGCCACAGGCCTGCTTCTCCGAACGGGGCCTCGGCGAATACAAAACCCGCAGCGTAGAGCGTCTCCTTGCCCGAGGTTTCGACAAAGCCGCCGTCGCCGCCTTCGGCGCCGCCGCGGGCGTAAATGGTGCCGAAGAAGTCGGTATGGTCATCCGCCCAGAGGACGACATGACCGCCATCTCCTGTCGCCATGGCGTCGGTATTGATGAACACGTCCTGCTGCATGACGGTCGTCTTGGCGGTCGGCGTCGTGCCTTCGCCATGGTAGTCTCCGCCGACGCGTACCGTGCCGCCGCCCGAATGGCCCGCGGCGTCGATGCGCGTGCCGTTGCGCAGGTAGACGTTATCGCCCGTAATCTGGACGAGGCCGCCCGTCTGGCCGGCCTCTTTACCTGAAACATCCAGCTTGCCGGTGATTTCGACCGTGCTGCTGCCGGTCTTCAGCCCCTTGTTGGCGGTCACATTGCCTGCAACCGCGTTGGAGCCTTCGGCCGAGATGATGATTTTGCCGTTCTTCTGCGCCAGCGCGGGGGCGTTCAGCTCGCCCGAGACCTTGACGAGGCTGTTGACGGCATTTGCGCCCGCTGCCGCGGTGATGTTGATGGTGCCGCCCGCCGCGTTGATCGTGCCGCTCTGGTTGATGACCTGCTGTTTTACCGCATCCGACACGCCGATGTTGATGATCCCGTCGCCGTACATGTCCAGCGTGAAGGTATCGCCTGATCCCAGCGTGACATTGCCGGCCTTGGCGTTAATCGTGCCGCTGTTTTCCACGTTCGGGGCGACCAGGCCCACAAGCCCCGCGTCTTTCGCCGTAATCGTGCCCGCGTTGCTGACCGTCGCATTCGGGTTGCCGGCCTGGTTGAATTTCACTTTGCCGCGCATGAAGTCCTTGTTGGTCGTATTCGCGGTCGTCGCGACAAGGCCGTTCACGTCCACCTGCGCGCCCTTCTGGAAGAAGACGCCGTTCGGGTTGACCAGGATGACGTTGCCGTTCGCATTCAGGCTGCCCGAGATCTGCGAGGGGTTCGGGTCGTTGATGCGGTTCAGGGTAACGGAGGAGGATTTCGGCTGGATAAAGTTCGTCGTCTCGCCGGACTGGATGTTGAAGGAGCGCCAGTCGATGACGGCGCGGTTGGTCGTCTGGTTGATGTCGACCGTGCTGCCGTTCGTGACGATGGTGGCTGAGCCGCCCGTCACCGTGCCGTCGACCGGGTTTGCGAAGGCGGCCGCGAGCGAAAAAATCGACAGAAGGAAGAAAAAAAACGAACCTCTCGCGAGGGCAAGGAGCATCTTGCCACGGCGCCTTAACGGACCGGTTCGATTTCTACGCATAACGCGTTGATTCCCGCTGTTAAAATACAGCTCCCTCTAATTTTAATTATATACTGTGCGTATTGTTGATTTCTTAATTTGGGAAGGTTAACGGCGCGTTAATACCGGACGGAGGCAACTATCGTCAAAAACGGCTGCGTGTTCAGGCGGTTATGGAGCAGTTTCAGGGAGGAAGCGAACTCGTCACCGAAAAGACAAAACGGGCGGCTTTTCCGTCGCCGTACTGGGGCGCGTCCTGGGGTCTTGTGAGGGGTTTTGCGAGTGAGAGATCCGCGTTGATTCCGTAGGGCAGCGGATACCTTAAACCGGCGCCTGCGGAGGCTGCGGAGACGGCCGCGGGCTGCCCCGGGTCGAGATTCCAGACCTTGCCGATGTCGTAGAAAAGATACGGCTGCACATGGCGGCCTTCGTACAGGTCGATAAGCCCGTCGTAGCGGATTTCCGTCTTGAAGGCGCAGCCCTGGTCGCCCACGATTTCGGACGGATCGTAGGCGCGCCCGAAAGCCTGCCCGCCGAAGCCGAATTCCTGCGCCGAAAGCAGCGGCGTTCCCGAGTACTGCCCCGTCGCGCCGAAAACGGCGTTCCAGTCGGGGCTCAGCTGCTGGTACCGGTATGCGGAAGCTTCAAGCTTCGTGTAATCCGGCTTTCCTTCGGCGCGCGAGAGGTCGGCATCGCCTTCCTCGCTGGCGCCCAGCATGTCCAGGCCATGGCTGATCGAGCCCTCGATGACGGATGTGCCCGCAAACCTGTCCTGGCGGTCGTAGTGGGTCTGCAGTTTCACCGACCGCGTCCGGTCGCGCACCAGCGGCGTCCCCAGAATATCCGTGTTGCTGTTCTGGACGTCGAGGCCGCCGGAAAGATTGAAGTTTTCGGCGCGCTGGCGCACGGCGGTCCAGCTCAGCAGCACGCCAAACCGCGAGGAGCGCGATTGAACGTCATTGGGTTCCAGCGTGAAGCCGGGCGAGCTGCGCGTATACCCCGCGTTGCAGGAAAATTTCAGGCCGTTCGCGTTCAGCGGCACCAGGTGCGAAATATCGATGTTTTTCAGCTCATTGAATCCCGCGTCCGCGGAGACGGAGAGGGTGGTTTGCTGGTAGGGAAGGTGGTCGTTGAGGATGCTGACCCGCCCGTTGACCATATACGGCCCGATGTACTTCGAACCCGCGTTGTCGAGGCTCAGATTGGCTTGCAGCATAGGGCGCGGGACGCCCAGAATCACCAGCATCACGCCGCCATCATCGGCGTGGCGATCCGTTTCTGCCTGCGGCGGCAGGGGGCCTGCGGCAGGCGCAATTTTCGTCAGGTCGAGGCCGTCATCGGGTTGCGGCGCGGCCTGCGCGAGCATCGCGGCATCCTCACCGGTGAAGGCGGGCGGCTGTGCCTGCGGCGGCTCGTCGATCAGGGCCACCATGACATCGCATGTCGCAGGATCCGCGCCGGCTTGCGCGCAGCGCATCTCGTTGTTCTCGACGATCGGCACCCCTTCGCGCGGCGGCGGCTTCAGCAGGGGGGCGGGCTGCGGCGCCGACGGAGGCGTGGGCTGCGGCGCCGCGGCGGGCGGTGGCGCCTCTTCGCGCAAGGGCTTGAGAACGGCCCTGAAATCGGTTCCCGGCAGGTCGTTCAGCAGCAGCATCTGGCGTTCCAGGGTTTTGATATTCAGGGGCCGTTCCGAGACGAGCCGCCTGTAGGCTTCCTTCAGGAGGTAAGATTTCGGCATGTCGCCTTCGAAGCGGATGTCGGCGATATAGCCCTCGACCACCGAGATATGCGCGATCCCGTTCTCGATCTCCTGCGCCGGGATAAAGGCGCGGGAGAGCGCGTAGCCATCCCGGCGGTAGCGCGCCGTGATCGCGGCTGCGATCTGGTACAGGCGCAGGATCGACACCGTCCTGCCGATATCGTTGCGCCACAGGCCTGACAGCTCGTCCTGCGAATAGACCGTGACACCGTCGACATGCAGCGCCGCCAGGTTCAGCATCATGTTCTCCGCGCCCGGCGGGACGGCCATGGAAGGCATGCCGCCGGTCTGCACCTGCGGCGGCTGGGCGGCGGGCATGGCAGGCGGCCTTTCGGTGTTCTGCGGCAGGCGCGATACGTCTGCGGGGCCCGGGACGGTCTGGGCCATGGCGACGCCGGAGAACAAGGTCCCAATCAGGAGGGAAACGACGCAGAAAATTTTCGCGCTGCGAAACGAAAAGTTTTTAAATGGAGCCTGCGCGTTCATAAACCCGGTAATCCATTAAAAAAATGGTCTGGGGCGCTATGGCAAAAAACCAGCAGGGTGCAGAAATTCTCCACCCGTCTCATATTCGGACAGCCATCTCTTCCCCATATTTTTTATAGCATGTAACGGGGCTAAAACATTCAAAAATAGTTTGTTTTTCCGGGGGAACGGGGTCTGAAAAACGGCTGTTTTATTAACATATTCACGCGCAGGACCGGATTTTTTGGAGTTGTCATTTGCGGCATTTTCCCCGATAAACGGTAAATCCAATTTTCTTAATCAGGTTGACGAGCAGAGTCATGGCAAAATCAGGACGTCGCCTTGTTTCCGGTTTTCTGGCGGCAGCATTTTTTACGGCCGCATCGCCCGCTGCCATCGCGCAGACGGTGCAGGCGCCACAGGCGGTTGTGCAGCAGCAGGCGCAGCCCTCGACCGGCGTGAAGAAAAGCGTCGATGTGCCCGCCATGACCGAATGGCGGCAGGATTTCCACAAGCATCCGGAAACGGCTTTCGGCGAAGCGCGCACGGCGGAGAAAATCGACAGCCTGTTGCGCTCCTGGGGGCTGGAGACGCATACGAATGTCGGCAAGACCGGCGTCGTCGGTATTTTGAAAGGCCCGAACGCCGGGCCGAACAGCCCCTCCATCTGCCTGCGCGCGGATATCGACGCGTTGCCGATTACAGAGGCTTCTGCAACCCTGCCCTACAAATCGGAAACGCCGGGCAAGATGCATGCCTGCGGCCACGACGGCCATACCGCAATGCTGCTGGGCGCGGCGAAATATCTGGCGGAAACCAAGAATTTCACCGGCACCGTCTATTTCATCTTCCAGCCCGCGGAAGAAGCCGGGAACGGCGCGCAGGCGATGATCGACGACGGCTTGTTCAAATGGGTGCATTGCGACGGCATCTACGGCATGCATGCATGGCCTTCGCTGCCGGCGGGCAGCATCGGCGTCGCGGAAGGCAATATCACCTCCAACACCGACGGTTTCAGGATCACCATCACCGGCAAGGGCGGGCATGCGGCTTATCCCGCTGATAATATTGACGTTATCCAGCTGGCGGCCGACATCGTGACCGAGCTGCACAAATACAAGGACAAGGAGATACCCACGGAAGAAGGCGCGGTGCTTGCCGTGACGACAGTGCACGGCGGCGAAGCCTTCAATGCGATGCCGGAAACGGTGTCCCTGGCCGGTACGGTGCGCACTTTCAGCGGCGCTTCGCAGGACAAGCTCGAAAAGGCCGTGAAGGATATTTCCGCCAAGCTGTCTGCCGCTTATGGTGCGAAGGTCGAGGTCCAGTACGACCGGCTGGCGGCTTCCGTCTATAACAGCCATGACCAGACCGCCAATGCCCGCGCCGCCGCCGCCGATGTGGTTGGCGAGGGCAATGTCGTGGTCTTCCCGCGCACGATGGCGGGAGAGGATTTCTCTGCCTTCACCAAATATGCGCCGGGAGCCTATGTCGCGCTGGGGCAGAACGCGGGCGGGCCCAAGACGCAGCTGCACAACCCGAATTTCAATTTCAACGACGCGACGCTGGAAACCGGCGCATCGTACTGGGTTGATCTCGTCGAAAGGCAGCTGCCGCTCGTGAAGCCTGCGGCGGACGCGCCCAAAACGACGCCGCCCGGCAATCAGCCCTGATTTGATTATTTCTTCAGTTGCGACGCCTTGTGGTGCAGGCAGCAGGCCTGTTCCTGTGCGGGCCCCGTCACCAGCTGCATGAGGTTGCCGGCATCCGCCATATGCCGCCATTTTCCCTTGCCGGCATCGTAGATGTCGAAGCGGCGCTTTTCGAGGTCGTAATGCAGCAGCGTGACCTGCAGCATCCCCGCATTAACCTCGTCGCCGACGGTCGTAAATTCACCGCAGCCCTTGTATCCCATCAGGTTCTGCAGTGACCTGACGCTGACCTCGCGCGCGAACAGATCGCCCGCCTTGCGCAGGTCGCCGCCTTCCGACTTCAGGAATTGCTGGCCGATGCGCGACAGGTCCGGATGCGCGCGATGCACGATGGCGGCGATGGCGTGCAGGTCATCGCCTTTCGAGAGATCGGGCTGCGGCACGCGCAGCGCGGTCTGCGCCCCGCCGCAATCGGAATGGCTGACGAGCACGATGTTACGGATGTTATTGATGCGGCGGAAAGCCATGCGGCTTAAAACGTCCGCGTCCGCTTCCTTTTCGGGCGGAATGACGCAGGCGATGCAGCGGCATTCCAGCGCGACGCCGGGGCCGTAATCGAGCGCCTTGGCGGGCTGGAAGCGGCTGTCGATGCAGCAGATGAGGAAGGCTTCCGGCTTGTGCGGCTGCGCCATCGCGGCGGCTTCCGCGCTCGTGAATTTCTGTTTGTTGGCGTTTGCGGCGAAGGAGAGGGGGCTCTTGCCGGTTTTTTTCAGATAACTCTTCGGCATCACTTGCCTCCGTGGTCAGGAAAGGCAAATGACGTAGCGCCGCGGCCGGGAGCCGGGAATTTTTTCCTAACAATCATCCATGCATGGGAACTGTTCACAGTCCACCTCCGTCTTTTAGCAGATGCTCATTCACTGCGATGCCGGCTTAAGGAGTCCGACTCAGAAAAAACAAGTGCGAAAAGTCCCAGAGGCCCTGCTCCCTGTCGTCAGCCGCAAAAACACGGCCCGTAGCATGGAAGCGGGATGTGACTGTTTCAGGGACTAACTCTAGTATGATTCGCGCGGGCCGGTCAACTAATGTTCATTACGAGTATATATGTACCTGTCTCGAGAATATATACGATGTTAAGATGCGCGGATTTCCTTGGGTGTTGAAAAATTCAGCGGCGGATTTGCTGCATCGTAGCAAATCCGCCGCCGTTATTTTCCGTGGTTGCCTAAGCCGCGTATTTCTGGTGCGGGACCTTCATCGGCGGGGCGGGCGCGTGTTTCTTGTCGTCCGCCTTCCACTTGCCGTCCTTGACGGTGACAATCGCGCGCTTGCCGTTCGGGTAGGTGATGATATGGCTGTGGCTCCAGGAGGAGGGGCCCTTGTTGTACTCCATATCCAGCTTGCCCGTGACGCCGGCGGTATAGACGCCGTCGATGATGCCGGCCGAGTGCGTGTGGCCTGTGTTGGCTTTCATGTCCATCTGCGTGTAGCCTCTGGGCGAGCCGCGGGCGCCGTTGGGACCCGAATGCCCGTGCAGGGCGGTTTCGATGCCTTGACCGCTTTCCTCGTCCTTGCAGATGACGAAGCTCTGGTTCTCGCGCATGAAGGTCACTTGCGGCAGGTCGTATTTTTTCCGGACCGCCCATTCGAAGACGTTGAAGTCCATGTTGCCGGCTTCGATCTGGCGCAGTTTCTCCGCGCTGGCTTCGTGCCAGAACCTTGCGTTCGGCGGGTCAAAGCGCGCGTCGGCTTCGGAGAGCCAGCGCTCGAAGGCCTCGTCGTGGTTGCTCTCGACGATCATGTCCTTGCGGTCCTTGCGCTCATGCGCCTTGAGGAACGCGCCGACAAGCTCGGTGCCGCCTTCGACGGTGTTGCCTTTTTTCTCCTGCTCAGCCCAGAAGAAGGGGTCTTTCATGTTGTGGTGGTTGCGGGCGGTGAAGTCCATGATGTCATGGAGGAAGAGGTATTTCGGCTTCAGGGTTTCCATGAGGCCGCCTTCGCCGAAGGCGACTTCTTCCTGGACCGGGTCTCTTTTCTCGATGTGGATGTCGCCCAGCGTGACGGCTTCGACCGGCTGGTTGTGCAGCACCTTGCCGTCCGCTGTATACTTATCGGTCAGGTCCTGGAACGCGCCGGTGTTGTCGGCGGCCAGCTGGCGGACGAAGGCCTGTCCCTTGTCATCCACTTCGACGAGCAGAGCGCCGTAGTTGTGATGGAACTCGGCCTTCTGCCCGGCTTTCTTCTGGATGTAGTTGCGCTCGGTCACGGCGCCCGTGGTGTAGAGGAAGCGGGCCTTGTCTTCGCCAAGACCGGGGAGCGACTTCATTGCGACTTTCGGGTGCGGGATGATGCCTGACGCGCCCTGACAGTAGTTATCAAAACCGGATAAGGGGTTCGTGGCAGTCGGCGTGACGTCCAGCTCGCCGCAGAGGACGAGGTCCTTGGTGATCTTCGCCGGCTCGTCGAAGAGATAGGGCTTGAGCTTGGGGTCGTACCAGAGTTCGCCGTCCTTGTTGTCGAAGGCCCCCTTGTTGTAAGTGAAGCGGCTGACGAGGAGCTGCGCGTCGTTTTCCTTGCAGTAGGTTTCGAGCGCTTTCAAAAATCCGGGGTGCACTTCGGTGTTGTTCTGCGCCGAGGTGATGACGAAGCGCTTGCCCTTCAGCTGCACGCGGCGTCCGTTGGGCGCCAGGATCTCGCCCGCCGAGACCGGCTTTTCGGCTGCGTCATTGAATTCGGCCGTGATGCTGGGCTTGAAATTTGCTTTGGGGGAGGCCTTGGGGGAGACAGGCGCTTTTCTCTTTGTTGGCATCAAGAGTTCCTTTCGGGGTGGGCGGTGTTCATAAAATCTGAAAGCTGTGTGCTTACGATCATGCGCGTCGCCGCTGGGTCATGTGTTTTTGCACCTTCTCCTTTTGCTGCTCTTGCTGTGTGTCGCGTTTTCATGGGTTGATTCCAAATTAGCCGTTTATGTCATATTGTCAAAGAAATTATTGCTTTTATTGCTTTTTTTGACGAAATTTTGTAATTATATTCCTGATACCCCAGTGAATCCGGGTACTTAGGCTCAACTTGAGAATAATGCGCAAAGCGCCCCTTTATTTACATAAACGAGAAAAATGGGAATAGAGAATCTCGGATATTTGAAGTCAGCGGCCATGCTGAAATCAATTTTTTCGTCGGAGGAGATAGCGGCGGCGCAGCCATGAAAAGAGAGCGTAAAATTTACGCGCGGCATTGCATGACGTCACTCTCGCGTAAGGAATTCCGGGACGTAATGCTGAATTCCTTTTTTGAAGCGACATCAATTCAGCGCGGCCACCCCGCCGAAGGGCAAGGTGGCGATTGCTTATAAAGGTTCAATTTACATCGCTCCCATTTACGGCTGAAATCGTTTAACTCATTGCAAACCAACAAGAACCCCCCGCCAGATTGACGGCATTTTCCGGATGCTGTACAACGGACTTATTCTTGAACACAGATGAACTGGAGAAAAACTCTTGGCCCAGGATAAAGGCCGCAAGAGGACTTTCGGGCAGAAGGCCGCAAGGTTTATCCGCAGACTGACGCTGTGCACCGCCTTCGCCGCGGCGGCAGGGGCCGGATATAATTTCTATGGTACGCAGCAGGATATCACCGCGAGAGTGACCTCGGTCGAGCCCGCGCCCTCGGGCAGCATCATCCATACCGACCGCGGCAATTTCGTCAACACGCCGACGATCGCGCACGAGAAGACCCCTGACGACGTTCTTTCCATCGCAGGTAAAATGAAACCGGGCGCGACGGTGAAGCTGCACGTCTACGGCATCGAGAAGATCGGCCAGTTCAGGTTCGAAAACTTCGGTTACTACCGCAATATCACCGAGGCCATCATGATCCGCGAGCCGCGCGCGGTCATCCCGCCCGATCCCGCGCTGGTCGTGCCGCCCGGCATGGTCAATGCGGAAGGCATCGACAAGGAAGACCCCGCACTTCCGCAGGCCTGCGCCGCGAACGACGACCTTGCCGGCATCAGCGCCAGGACGCCGCGCCTCGCGCGCGATCTCGACATCATGCGCCAGCTGCCCCTGACGGGCACGGGCGTCTACGAGATGCTGAAGGATCCCGCCAACAACATTGAATCCTGCCTGTTTCCGGTGCCGCCCAAGAGCGGCGCGACCAGCACTTACCTGAACAAGCACGCCCGCATCGCGCGCGGCATGGGCACCTCGGTCGTTTTCCACGAATATTTTCATGCCCAGCAGTCGGTGAACGAGGGCGGGAAAAACATGTATACGCTGACCGAAGGCGACGCCGTTGTCGCGAATTTGCTGAAAGAAGCTTCCGCCGTCGCCTACGAGCTGGCCGCGCGGCAGGAGGCGGAGAATGTCGGCCTGAAATTCTACGAACCCCCGCCCTATATCGAAAAGTGGCAGGAGGGGGATATCGTCCATACGCAGACCTGGACCAAAATCTCTCCCGCCAGCGCGCCCGCGACGCGGGCCGCCTTCAAGGAAGCCTATAACGCGTCATTCGAAGCGAATGCCGGCATGCAGGACGACGCGCGCGAGGCCGCGGCGCTCCAGGCGGGGGGCCGCGCCGTGGTCAGTCATCTGCTGGCCGGGAAAAACGCCGACTGGAACTCCACCTATACCGACCTCGTCATCGGCAACGTCAAGGGCCGCTACTTCCGCAAGAGCGGCACGGGCGATGCTTATATCGCCAGGCGCGACGAGGTTTTCAAATCGCAGGGCGGGATATCGTCGGGCATCAATTTCGTGCCCGAAGAATACCTCGGCCCCGATGCCAAGCCCGCCATCGAAAAAGCCTTCAAGGATGTGGGTTTCGTCTGGAAGACCGACGCCGCGCCGTCAACGCCGGCCCCGCCCGCCCTGCCGCCGAAGCCGTCGTCTTAAGGCTTGCGGAAACTTCCTGAAATTCGTCCAGATGGCGCAAAATCGTGAATTTTCGCCAAGTCCGGCTTATTTTATATGGAAAATGAAACGCTTTTCGGATATATTCGGCAAATTCGCGCCAATGACGATTTTGAGGCATAAATGGGCTTAGCCCGTAAATTTCTGGCCGAGGCTTTGCTGGGCGTGACGATCCTGACGGGCGTCGCGCATGCGCAGGAGCGCCCGAAGGCGCCCGATACGCCGGAGTCTGCGACTCTTGAGCATAAAACGCCCGATGTCGATCCGGAAACCGCGCGGCGCAATGCGATACGCGATGCGCTGCTGCTTCAGGCGCGTCGGGACTTCCTGAACGACACCGCTGCCTTCAGCCCCAGCGCCTATTCGCGGGAGCTGAAAGCGCTGCAGGATCATGTGACGGAATTCCTGAAGAAAAACGACGGGCGCATCCGCGACCGCGCCATCGTCGTCGACCCGCGCAAATTCGCCGAAGGGCTGGCGCTGGGTCTGGGGCCGCGCGCGACCGCGCTCGTGCTGCTGGCCGCGCAGGAAGCGCCCGCCGGCAACCTTATCGGCACAGCCATTTATGGGGGCGGGTCGTACGAAATTCCCAAATACCGCATCGATACTTATTCCCCTGTGCCCGCGGCGCTGGGGCCGGCCGACAAAAAGAAGGTATCGCCCTGCGTGCTTATCCCGACGTCTGATTTCGCGCTACAGGGGCGGGTGCCGCAGTTGACCGTCGAAGAGGACCGGGAATACACCAACCGCCATGAATCATGGCATTGCATGGATTACAGTCGCAGCCTGCGCGCGTTCAGCGACCGCGACATCAACGCGGTTGACGAGGAAACCATTGCCGAATCCGTGAAGAACAAGACGCACTTGAGGATTTTCTCTATCGAATACAACAAAGAGGCCTTCGCCGACGTGGCCGCGCTGGGCGACATGGTGCGCGCGGGTCACGGCATGGATGTCATCGACAAGATCATCGAATGGCGCAGTCGCAAGACCGAAGGACTGCAGCACCGCAGCATGCCGGTGCTGGAGGCGCTGAAGAAAGACATCAACGCCATCGGACTCGGAGCCTTCCGGGCCATGCCGGACGAACAGGCGCACGGGGTTTATTATACCGTCATGGAACAGCACGGGATGACGGCCAAAAACATTCAGGTGGCGCTGAAGTACGGTCATGCGAGCGGCAAGCACAAGGCGAAATTCGACCGCGCGGCAGCGAAAGACCCCGAGGTCGCCAACGGAATTATTTTCAGCAGCATTCTCTATCCGACCGAAGAGGCGGAAGAGGCCGCCAAAAGGCCAGAAACGGCGAAGGAATTGGCGATCGCCGCGACCATCGCCGCTTGGCCCGCGCTCGACACGCTGAAGGGAGAGGCCTTCCGCGAGAGCGGCAAGATCACGCCCGCGACGCTGATCCGCGCTTACGAGACGCTGCTCGACGGTCTGCACGCGCAGATGAAGGAAAACCCCGCCGACCCGCTCACCGACCTGCGCATGACGAAGCTGCAGCAGGTCTTCATCGACAGCCTCACCACCATCGACTATGTCGCCGCAAATGCCGAATTCGGCGTGGACATCGTGAAGGCGGAGCCGTCGCTGCAGAAGTTCTCTGTTCAGGTAGCCGCGCTGAAGAATATAAGATTTTTCTTTTAACTCCTGGCCCGCGCGTGTCTCAATTAAGGGGTGGTTAACCATGCAACCCGGCATAAAGAATGCCGATGCTGCTGCGGTGCTCGAAAATCTCCTTAAGAGGCTGAATCCGGTTTTTAGTGAGGCGTGGGAGTTTTCGGCCTGATGGCGGGCTTCTTTCCCGGCGCGGTGTGATCGCCGCCTCCGGTTGCGGCCTGCCCGGAATGCAACTGGGAGTGATGCCCCGCCGCCGGCGGCGTATAGCCGTGATGGTCATGTACCGCCTGCTTGAACAGCTGCAGATCGTGTAAGGCGCGCGTCAGCTGGCGCAGCTCCACCTTCGCATCGTCGATCTCGCGTGTATTGGTGCGCAGGCCGAGGAATTGCGAGACCTTCTTGATTTCCAGCAGCGGTTTCCCCGCCTGCACCAGCTGCTCGTCTTTTTTGATGCGCCGGTGGATCGCGTCCTCGAAAGCCTTGAGATTTTTCGGGTCGGAGAAGTTGATGTCGCGCAGGTTCTTGATGTGCCCGTCAGGCGTACGCAAGGTCCGGCCATTTAACGCGCGGTCAGGCGTGTCCTTAAAGACATAAGTGACGGCTGGCAGGTTCTTGTAATGATAAATCGAGGGCGCGGGCGCCGGCTGATGCGGCTTGTCGAGCGCCTGGTGCGCAAGATGCACGGCGCCTTCACCAAGCTGACGAAGGCCCGATTTCTCCGGCGCATATTCTTTGCCAGCGGCGGCGATGATGAGAGAGCGCGTGACTTCACGCGCGCCATCGCCGATGCCGAACCCGAAGGTGCTGCCGATCGTTTCTGCCGTGCCTGCGAGGGCTTCCGCGCCAGCCTTGCCATACTCCCTGTGCAGAAGATGGTCTCCGACAGTATAGACCGTAAAGCCCGCCGCCACCACCCCGCCAAGGCCGGGAACTTCCTCGGCGAAGGATCTTAAAGATTTCGTCACGGGGGCAATATCGCGAGTCAGCTGCGCTGCAGCTTTATAGGTGCTCGGTGCGAAAGCTAGCTGCGTAACGGCGTTGATGCCCGCTCCCTTGACGTCGCCTTCCGCCAGTTGAAGCAGGGCGGAAGCGACCCCGGTGCCGGTTCCCCCATGCTTGTTGATCTTGCCGTGCAGGACGCCAGCATGCGCGGCGACGCGCGTTTTCACGTGCACAGGTTCCGTCACGGGGCGTCGCGTGGCGGCATGTTCGTGCGCCGGATGGTGCTTCGCAATATGCTCCTCGGCATGCGGCGGCTTGCCCGCCACGGGATGCTCGTGCTGTGGTGCGGGCTTTTGCGGCGCATCCTCATGGGGTGCCGGCTGCGGCGCGGCTTTTGGCTTCGCAGCGGCGCCGCCGTTGCCGTCAGAGCCGGGGCCTTCTTTCGGCGGTGGCTTCTCAATTGAATCAGCCGCGGGTTTTCCGGCGGACGGGTACACGGCTGCAGGATTGCCGGCGCGCGCGAGATCTTCCTTGCGCGTCACGACATGATCGATTTCCTCGCGCGCGATGCGCACCTGGGGTTCCGCGCCGGGCACTTCCGTTTGCAGCTGTCTGGCGAGCGCGGATGACAAGGTGCCGTCTTCGTGACCGACCCCGTCGAAAACGGCCATCGTCACGCTTTTACCCTTCAGGTCCGTATTCGCATCAAGCCGTATCGACGTAACAGTCGTGTTATCCAGGGCGCCCAATACAGTTGCGCGCTCCGTCAGGAAACGCGAAAAATCCTCAGACCGCGGGTTTGCTTTCAGGTGGGTCTCGATCTCCGACCTGAGGTGCTCCTCAGTCGAGTCGGAAACCCCCTTCGCGGCGGCCTGATAGGGATCGATGACGCCATCCGAGACATTGAACACAAAAACCCGTGCGCCGTTTTTGACATCGACGCGGCGCGTCAGTAAAAGGTTCGCGCCGGCTTCACTGAATGCGTCGAAACCCTCTATGCCCACGAAGTTGGCAGGGTTCTTCAAATTTCGATTTACATCATAAAGCGAGACGTTATTGTCTGCATCCGCTGTGGCGATAAAGGTGCGGGAATCGCCGCGCGAGCCCGCCACGACATCGAAGGAAGCCGTTCCCGGTTGCGCGGATGCCACCTGTGTCACGGAAACCAGTGCGCCGGTCGAGACCGCTTCGGGATTATTGCCTGCAGCCGTTCTGCCAAGATTGTTGAGCCCGTCCATGATCCGGTTCATCGCGGCTTCATCAATCGGCGTCGTTGAGGTGACAACAGAATAGCTGTCTGCCTGGCCCAGGCTCGGCAATATTTCAGAACCTTTTTCGTAAACGCCTGATGTCTGGTATGTCGCGACGACCGCGTTCCCCGCGGCGTATTTCTCGATAGTGTCCTTGGGCGGCTGTTCTGCAGGACCGGTCATGCTTTACCCGTTGGGCGAAAAAAGCCTTATCACCTGATTTCGGCATGCCCGTTCAAATAGTTACATTCATATTATAAAGCCAGCGGCTTAACGGGCGGTTAACCCGTCTAGGCCGAAAAAGCCCTTGAATAACCCGTTGTTAACGATGCTGTGCCACAATATCTTTTAGCAGAGGTTAAAATGGTTTAACCGCTTTTGTCAGGCCAACCATGCTGAAATGGCTTTTTTCGCCCCCGCTCACGGTCGGAACGCCGGCCCCGGATTTCACATTGCCCGATAACATGGGCGAGACGGTGAGCCTCTCTGCATTGCGCGGAAAGTATGTCGTCCTGATCTTCTATCCCTGCGACAACTCGCCGACATGCATCAAGCAAATGTGCGAATTCCGGGACCGCTGGGGATTTATGACTGAATTGGGCGCCGAGGTCTTCGGCGTGAACCCGATGAGCCAGAAAAGCCACGAAAGTTTCCGCGACGACTACGACCTGCCCTTCCGCCTGCTGGTCGACAAAAGCCAGAAGGCGGCTCTTGATTACAAGGCGAAAGGATGGATCGTGCGGCGCACCGTTTACCTGATCGGCCCGGACGGGAAGATCGCCTTCAGCCGCCGCGGCAGGCCGTCGCCTATCGAAATGCTCGAATGCATTCCCGGCGCGCTGGATCAAAGCGCCGACGCGTTATCTGCACATCCGGCCTGATTTCCGGAGGCAGGGATCTCCTGCATTAAAAAACCGCGTCAAACTGGTTGGCGGGTTTGTTTTGTATCAACTCAGCTTGCGGTTTCTTGCAGTTACGGGCCTGTTTTGTGCATGCGGAGTATGTGCTCCCGAGGCCCTCTCATGGCGCTCTCTGCAGGCTGAAAACCCGCTGTTTATGGCATTTTCACGCGCGCGATAACCCCCAAAAGGCCTTTTGCGGAACTGTGAATTTCCGCCTTCAACGGCGCTGCAGCGCCGCTCCGGAGGCTTTAGGCAGGGGAAGACCTATTTATGACAATTCATATTGACCTTGCCATAAAATAAGGGTAGGCTCCAGAAATTCTCAATCGTAACGACTAGGAAAGCCCGGCATCATGACCGACAAGCCCTCGCCCCTGGATCCCTTTTTCAA
>SCTB01000168.1 GCA_004297545.1 Alphaproteobacteria bacterium | reverse complement strand
ATCCTCATCACCATCATCTTCACCCTCCCCGTCTTCGGCTGGTGGCTGTGGCGCTGCTGGAAAGGCTTCAGCCTGCTGCAGCAGGGCAAGCCGGTGGAAAATGTGATGCGGTGGGTTTGAGGGGATTTTTGCGGTAGAAAAACTTATTTTTGGGTAGAACCATTATCACACATGGCCCCATGCGCATTTTAGCCCCTCTTCTCGTAGCGCTCCTTATCCTGGGCGTCTATCTTGCGTGGTTTATTACGTGTCCGGGTGACCATTGTGTCTGGCCGGATAGACGGGCACCGTTTGATAGCTGGTATTTCGTGACCCCAGGTATTGTAGATGAGGCCATGTCCACTTGGCCTGAGATTGGTCAGGATAAAATATTTCTTCCTGCTGATGAGCGGTCTGCTATCGCGGAACTTGAGAAAGTGCCGTTCAAGGAGTTGGACGCGGGGGCATTAAAGCATTGGGCGGGAAAGCCCATTCAGATTCCTCCCGGCCAGCATGCTCTCCTTATACGGGGATTGACTTTCCACCAAGTGGCACCGTTTTTTGTCTATGAGAAGGACGGACGGATCTTGGTCGGCAATGGTACATTGAGCCACAAAGACCTGCCCATGCTCAGGAAGCCGATTATCGTGATTGCCCACCGCATACCTATATCAGTCTACGTTATGTGTTCGATTGCCGAATGACCTGTCCAATTTCCGCAATGGAATTTATTACAGATTAGAACCAATCCCAAAACAGGCACTCAACCCATCTCCAAGTCCCTGAACCTGACAATCGCCTCTCTTGTCCCCTCTCCCCCGTGCGGCCCTTGCCGCATGGAGGGAGAGGGCCAGGGTGAGGGGGTGGTGCAGCAATCCGAATATTGCAATTACTGAAACACCCCCTCACCTTAATCCTCTCCCTCCATTCGCTTCGCGAACGGGGGAGAGGAGACTAGGTTTTCACCAAATCCCTGAACCGGACAATCGCCTCAAGTTCCGACTTGATATGATCCAGCCGCTTGCGCGCAGGCTGGTCTTCGCCCCATTTTTCGAGCTGGTAGAGTTCGTCCACGCAGGCGGCTTCAAACGCGCCTTCGGCGTCGAGATAGCCTTCGGCGAGCGCCAGCGCGATGACGACGGAGCCGGTGAGTGCGGTTGTGGCCTGCACGACGGTGAAGTCTTCAGGGCCCAGGCCGATGATGATGCCATTAAGCTTTTCCAGCGAATCCGGCGGCTGGTTGTGGTATTTGATGCCCGCGATATGCTCCAGCTTCGCGCCATGCTCCCGCGCCAGCCATTCCAGCAGCGGCAGCCAGTGCTGTTCCTGCCGTTTCACGAGGTCGGGCGGGGTGGCCGCGAAATAACACAGAAGATCTGAGGCGCCGTATTTTAAAATCTCGATATTCATGGCGGCGCGGTCGGGGCCTTTCACCTTGTCGGCCATCGTCGTCGCGAGCTGCATCAGCGGCATGGTGGCCGGTATCACATCAGTCCCTTGAGCCTGCCATTCGTTCGCGATGGCTTCGGCAAGGCCCTGCGATGCCAAAATCAGGCTGTGCTGCATGACTGTTTTTATCGGCTTGCCATCCAGCCGGACCACGAAACCGCCCGGGGCCGTTCCCGCTTCCGCCTGTTTGTAAAAGCGCTTCATGGCGGCGTCTTTTCCTCGAGGTATTTTTCGCAAGGATTTCCTTTGCCAATGTGGAGGAACGGCAGCAGCGCCACCGGCGACGCGACCGCGCTTAAGATAAGCCCGCCGGCCTTTTCGACGATGCCGGCGACTTCGGGATGGGTGGTGATATTGTCAAACGGTCCCGACACGATGACCGGCGTGCCGAGGCTCACGGACGCCATCCCTTTTGTCTGCGGGGAAAAGCGCATGTCGACGCGCCCCTTCACGAGGTCCACCGTGCCGTCGCCGGTGATGGTCGCCTTGTCGGTGTCGATGATGACGGTGCGGGAATGCGCCACGCCGTTTTTCACGTCAAAATCGGCCACCGCGCAGTTGAGATGCGTGTCCTTGTCCCGCCCCGGCAGGAACGAGGTGAGCAGGCTGCCCGCCCAGAGGTTCAGCGCGTTGCCCTCAAGCTTGCCGTCCCCGCCCACCAGCGTGGCGCGTCCGGAAAGGCTTCTGACGGCGCCGCCGAAAGTCGTGTCGACGAGCGTCAGGCGCAGCGTCAGGCGCGCCTTGCCACCCGTCACGCCCGGGGCCAGCAGGCTGTAATCCAGGTTATCGACGCCCAGATCCGCCTTCCATTCATTGTCGCTTTCCGCCAGGTTGCCCTTGAGCCTTGCGCCTTTCAGTTCCCCCGTCAACTCCGGCACGATGTAATGCCTGCGGTCAGCCTGCCTGAATTTGGCTTCATAGCTGCCATAGAGCTTGCCGCCGATTTTCAGGTCGCGGATGCCGGCATAATACATGGCGTTGTCGATATCGAAATCGGGCCCGCCGAGGTAAAATCCGGCTTCGACGACATCCGCCTCGGCCACGGGATGATCAGGATCATCGCCCACGGCGATGCCGGTAATCGCGACGGTGGGACGGCGAATATCCCAGCCCGCCCGGAGCGCGCGAATACTCACCTTTTTCCCGACGGAACGGCTGAGCTGCGCCTCCAGCGCATCTTTCTCAAAATAGTTGAGCGCCAGCGTAATCGCGAGCCAGATCAGGAAGGCTATCACCGCCAGAGAGATCAACAGGCTCTTCAGCGCGCGCAGAGGCCACGGCAGCCTCCGGATGATTTCTTCACCGGCGAGGTTTTCCGTCATTCCTCCAGCTCCTCGAAGGGGTCGCTGCGATCGTCCGGGTTGAAGCCGAAATACTTGAACGTCTTTTTCATCTCCGGCGACAGGGGCGCGGTGATGTCCAACGGCTTGCCGGTGATGGGATGCGGCATGATGATGCGCCGCGCATGCAGGTGCAGCTCGGTCGACAGTTCCGGGTTCTGCGCCAAAAAGGCCTGTGCGGGATCGTATTTGAAATCGCCCAGCAGCGGGCAGCCCATTTCCAGCGCATGGACCCGGATCTGGTGAGTGCGCCCGGTCTTGGGCCAGAAAGCGACGAGAGCGAGGTTATTGCCCACGCGCTCGATGACGGAATAATAGGTGATGGCGGTCTTGCCTTCGTCCTCGCTGACCGCCATGACGCGTTCCCCGCCGCCCGTATCCACCTTCGCAAGCGACGATTTAATGCGTCCCTGATCGATCTGCGGCGCGGGCGCGGTGACGGCCCAGTAATACTTGCGGATATCGCGGCCCTTGAACATCTCGCCCAAGGCCTGCGCCGCCAGCGTCGTGCGCGCGAGGATAAGCACGCCTGAAGTGTCGCGGTCAAGCCGGTGGACGAGCCGCGGGCGCTCGTCTTTTTCGTCTTCCTTTAGGCCATCCAGCATGCCGTCGATATGGCGTGTGATCTTCGTGCCGCCCTGCACAGCCAGACCCTGAGGCTTGTTAAGCGCGATGACGTGCTGGTCCTTGTAGATGACAAGCGAACGGATGAATTCGGCATCCCTGGGCGATACGCCGCGTTCGCCTTTTTCGGGCAGGGCCAGAAGCTGCGGCGGAATGCGGATCAACTGGCCTGTGGCGAGGCGCGTGTCGCCTTTGGCGCGCTTGCCGTCCACGCGGATCTGCCCGGTGCGCAGGATTTTCTGCATCTGGCCGAAGGGCAGGCCGGGATAATTCTTCTTCAGCCAGCGGTCGAGCCGCTGGCCGTCGTCTGCTTCTTCGATCGTGACGCCTTCGGCCATTTCAAAGCACCGCCCTTAACAAATGCGTCGCCGCGAAGACCGCCAGCAGCGACAGGAAGACGGAGGCCGCGACATAGGCGGCGGCGGCCAGAGCATGGCCCGTGTCGGTCAGTTTCAGCACATCGAGGGAAAACGCCGAAAAAGTGGTGAAACCTCCCAGAAAACCCGTCACCAGCAGCGCTTTCATCTCGGGCGAGACCTGCCATTTCAGCGCGCCGGTCTCGATAATGACGCCAATGATGAACGACCCCAGCACGTTGACGAACAGGGTGCCGTAGGGGAAAGCTTCGCCGAACAGCTTCGTCGCCGCCAGGATGGAGTAATGCCGGGCAAGGGAGCCCGTGCCCCCGCCAACAAAAACCGCCAGCAACAACAGCGGGTTCATTCCTTGCTCCCCTTCTCCTCGCGCAGCTTCTGCCAGTATTCAAGGCGCTTTTTGATGTCGCGCTCGAAGCCGCGCTCGACGGGCTGGTAAAACCGCTCCCGCGCCATGCCGTCGGGGAAGTAGTTCTGGCCGGAAAATCCTTCTTCCGTGTCATGGTCGTAATCATAGCCGCGGCCGTAGCCGATATCCTTCATCAGCTTGGTCGGCGCATTCAGGATATGCTTGGGCGGCATCAGCGAGCCGGTTTCCTTCGCCACCGCCTTTGCTGCGCCATAAGCCATGTAGGATGAATTCGATTTCGGCGCGGTGGCTAGATATATGAGCGCCTGCGCCAGCGCCAGTTCCCCCTCGGGCGAGCCGAGGCGTTCATAGGTTTCCCATGCTGCGATGGTGAGCGAAAGGGCCTGAGGGTCGGCAAGGCCGATGTCCTCCGTGGCCATGCGCACCATGCGCCGCGCGACATAGCGCGGGTCTTCCCCGCCGTCCAGCATGCGGCAGAACCAGTAGAGGGCGGCATCGGCGTCAGAACCACGCACGGACTTATGCAGGGCACTGATCAGGTTGTAATGGCTTTCCTGCGCCTTGTCGTAGAGCGGCGCGCGTTTCTGCACGAATTTGGTCAGCGCCTCGACGTCAAGCGTGCCTTTCTTCTGGCCCTGGAATATCTGCTCCGCAAGGTTCAGGATATAGCGCCCGTCGCCGTCGGCCATATTCACCAGCGTCACGCGGGCCTCGGGCGTCAGCGGCAGGGGGCGGTTGACTTCTTTTTCCGCGCGCCGCAGCAGGGTTTCCAGCGCGGCCTCGTCAAGGCGGTTCAGCACCATGACCTGGCAGCGCGACAGAAGAGCCGCGTTCAGCTCGAAGCTCGGGTTTTCCGTCGTCGCGCCCACCAGCGTGATCGTGCCGTCCTCGACATAAGGGAGGAAGGCGTCCTGCTGGGACTTGTTGAAGCGGTGGATTTCATCGACGAACAGCAGCGTCCCGCGCCCCATGCGGCGGCGGTGCAGCGCGGATTCGAAGACCTTGCGCAGGTCGGCGACGCCCGTAAAGACGGCGGAAACGGCCTCGAACTGCAGGTCCGTATGCTGGGCCAGCAGCCTTGCCAGCGTCGTTTTGCCACAGCCGGGCGGCCCCCAGAAGATAAGCGAGGCTATCCTGCCCTGCTCCACCATGCGGGCAAGCGGCCCCTCGCCCGTCAGCAGGTGGTCCTGCCCCACGACATCGGAAAGGCTTTTCGGGCGCAGCAGGTCCGCGAGAGGCCGGGGGGCTTTCTCGGTTTCATTGGGAATGGCTGCGTCGAAAAGGTTGTTCATAGCGTTAATATGAGGTTCATCACCCGGGAACCGCGCATGATCTGGAGCGCCCAGCGGCGGGCGTCTTCATCCAGCACATCGCGGAGGTCGCTGACCGATCCAATCTTGTCGCCGTTGACGGCCAGTATGATATCGCCCTCCTGCAGGCCGAAGCGGGCCGCGTAACCGTCATTCGCCTTGACGACGACGACGCCGGATTCCTGCGCCACGCCGCCCAGTTCTTCGGCGACCGCCGGCGAAATGTTGACGACGACTGCCCCGGAAAGGGGATGACGGCCCTTCAGCGTGGTTTCGTCCCGCGGCGGGTCTTCCGGCGGCGCCTCGGCCACAAGGGTCGCTGAGCCCGTCTTTCCGCCCCTGAAAAGCGTAACTTTCACCGGTGTGCCGATGGGCACCGTCGCAATGCGGAATTTCAGCGCGTCGGGGTCCGCAACATCGTGGTCATTGACGGAAAGAATGACATCGCCCGAGCGGATACCGGCCTTATAGGCGGGGCTCTTCGGATTGACGCGGTTGATCAGCGCGCCGGTCGCCCGTTCAAGACCCAGGCTTTCCACCATATCGGGGGTGACCGCCTGCCCGGACAGACCCGTCCAGGCGCGCACGACCTTGCCGCCGTGGCGGGAGGCGTCGATGACGGTGCGCAGCATGCTGGAGGGAATGGCAAAGCCGATGCCTAAGCTGCCGCCGTCCTTGGAGTAAATCATGCTGTTGATGCCGAGCAGCCGTCCGCGCATGTCGATCAGCGCGCCGCCGGAATTACCGGGGTTGATGGCGGCATCCGTCTGTATGAAAAAGCTGTACTCCCCCGCTCCCTGCACATTGCTTCGGGACAGCCCGGAAATGATGCCGCTGGTGACCGTCTGGCCCACGCCGAAGGGGTTGCCGATGGCGAGCACAAGGTCGCCTACCTCCGCCTGATCGCTGTCAGCCAGCTCGAGATAGTGCAGCTTCGCGCCCTTGGGCTTGATGCGCAGGATGGCAAGGTCGGATTTGGGATCATCCAGCACCTTCTCGGCCGCGAATTCGCGCCCATCGGACGTCACGACGGTAATTTCCGTGGCGCCGCGGATGACATGGGTATTCGTCGCAATCTGGCCGTCGGGATCGACAATAACGCCAGACCCCAGGGACTTCTCGATACGCTCCTGCAAGAGACCGCCCATGCCGCGCATGGCGAAAAACTGGGCGAAGAAGGGGTCTGCCATGAAGGGGGTCATCTGCGCCTGCACTTTGCGCTGGGCATAGATATTCACGACCGCAGGGCTGGTCTTCTTGACCAGCGGCGCGAAAGACAGCTGCATCTGCTGCATCGACTGAGGCACTTCGGCCCGCAACGCCAGGGGCGCAAACAAAGCGGTCAGAAGGACAAAAAAAGGTGCAATTCTGGAAAACATTAAGTCTCTCCTTCCACAAAAGCAAAGGGCGGAAACCGCATGCAGCTTCCGCCCTTTATATAGCTTATTCAGCCGGCTTTAACCAGCGGCAGCCTTTTTCTTCGGCGCCTTCTTCTTGGCGCCTGCTTCCTCAGCCGGAGCCGGGGTTGCAGCCGCATCGGCGTTCTGGTCGGGGCCGCTATCCAGGCCCTTGGCGGCGCGGTCGCGGTCGACGAGCTCGATGATCGCGACAGCTGCATTGTCGCCATAGCGGAAACCCGCCTTCAGCACGCGGGTATAGCCGCCATTGCGGTCCTGATAGCGCTTGCCGAGAACGTCAAACAGCTTCTTGACCATCTTCTCGTCGCGCAGGCGGGACATCGCGAGGCGGCGGTTTGCAAGGCCGCCTTTCTTGCCGAGCGAAATCAGGCGCTCGACGACGCCGCGCAGTTCCTTCGCCTTGGGCAGGGTGGTTTCGATTTGCTCATGCTTGATGAGCGCCGCAGCCATGTTCGCGAACATCGCATGACGGTGTTGGGTTTTGACGCCGAGTTTACGGCCGGATCTTCCATGACGCATAGTTACGGTCTCCTTCAAGTTGTCGCCTCAACGGGTGAGGCGGATCGCATGAACAATACCCTGTCATCAGCAGTATTGTTTTCGGGGACAATCCCCTTGGTGTTGTCATCCTGAGCGAAGCGAAGGATCTCTCTTGCTTGTCAAAGGGAGATTCTTCGGCCTTGCGGCCTCAGAATGACAAATTCGTCAGAACGGCTCCTCGAGCTTCTTGGCGAGGTCCTCGATATTCTCGGGCGGCCAGCCTTCGACTTTCATGCCGAGGTGCAGGCCCATGTTGGTGAGGACTTCCTTGATCTCGTTGAGCGACTTGCGGCCGAAGTTCGGCGTACGCAGCATGTCGGCTTCGGTCTTCTGGACCAGGTCGCCGATGTACACGATGTTGTCGTTCTTGAGGCAGTTGGCCGAACGCACCGAGAGTTCCAGTTCCTCGACCTTGCGCAGCAGGTGGCGGCTGAAGGGCAGTTCGTCCTTCGCCTCTTCCTTCGCGACGGCGGCAGGCTCCTGGAAGTTCACGAACACCTGCAGCTGGTCTTGCAGGATGCGTGCGGAGAAAGCGACCGCGTCTTCGGGCTTGATGGTGCCGTTGGTTTCGACATCCAGCGTCAGCTTGTCGTAGTCTGTGATCTGGCCGACGCGGGTATCTTCCACTTTGTAGGAGACTCTGCGCACGGGCGAGAAAATGCTGTCCACAGGAATGATGCCGATGGGGGCGTCTTCGTGGCGGTTCTGCGCGGCAGGGCGATAGCCTTTGCCGGTCGAGATGGTCAGCTCCATCGACAGCTTGGCTTTTTCGCCGAGCGTGCAGATGATGGCGTCAGGGTTGACGATTTCGATGTCGGCGGTCGTCTCGATCATGCCGGCCTTCACTTCACAGGGGCCTTCGGCGGCGAGACGGACCTTCTTGTTGCCTTCCGCATGCATGCGAATAGCGAGGTTCTTGATGTTGAGGACGATATCCGTCACGTCTTCGCGCACGCCGGGAATCGACGAGAACTCATGCAGGACGCCGTCGATCTTGACGGAGGTCACAGCCGCGCCTTGCAGCGAGGAGAGCAGCACGCGGCGAAGCGCGTTGCCCAGCGTGAGGCCATAGCCGCGCTCGAGCGGCTCGACCACGACGGTGCCGTAACGGTTGGGATCTTTGTTCGTGCTGACATCAACCTTGTTCGGTTTAATCAACTCTTGCCAGTTTTTCTGTATCAAGATTTTCCCCTTTTATTTTGTGTGTGCCTTAATGCCTAAAAGTCATTGAAAGCGGCACGCGTCCCCATATCGCGGAAAAACGCGGGTCCCGCCGCCCTTGTATTAAACCCTGCGCTTCTTGCGCGGACGGCAGCCGTTGTGCGGAACGGGCGTGATGTCCACGATCGAGGTGATGTTGAAGCCTACCGACTGAAGCGCGCGTAAGGCCGATTCGCGACCCGACCCGGGGCCCTTGACGAGAACTTCGAGCGTCTTGACGCCGTGTTCTTTCGCCTTCTTGCCGGCGTCTTCAGCAGCCATCTGCGCGGCGTAGGGCGTCGACTTGCGCGAGCCCTTGAAGCCAAGGTGACCCGCGGAAGCCCAGGAAACCGTATTGCCCTGCGCGTCGGTGATGGTGACGATGGTGTTGTTGAAAGTGGAGTTCACGTGAGCGACGGCGGCGGTGATGTTCTTGCTCGTCTTTTTGCGGGCTTTCGCCGGAGCCGCTTTCTGCTCGGAAGCCGCTTCTGCTTTTTTCTGGGATTCTTGCTTTGCCATTTTGACTTACTTCACTTTCAAAATTATTTCTTGGTCGGAGCCATTTTCTTGCCGGCGATCGTCTTGCGCGGGCCCTTGCGGGTGCGTGCGTTCGTGCGCGTGCGCTGACCGCGGACGGGCAGGCCCTTGCGATGGCGCAGGCCGCGATAGCAGCCCAGATCCATCAGGCGTTTGACGGCCATCGCGTTTTCACGGCGCAACTCGCCCTCGACCTTCGTGCTGGCCTTGATGGCGTCACGGATGCGGTTGAGCTCGTCTTCGGTGAGCGCGTTGACACGCTTGTGCCAGGGAACATTTGCTGTCTCGAGCAGCTTTTTGGCTGTCGTACGGCCGATGCCATATATGTACGTCAGCGCGATGCCGACGACTTTTTCTGTAGGTATATTGACACCTTCGATACGTGCCACTTTTGATCTCCCGGGTTTGACGTCTATATATACAAAATCGCCTCCGCCCTATGCATAAGGGCGAAGCTCGCGCATTATAAGACCTGCTGTATAAAGGTCAACTGGTTATTTACCTTATTTAGAGCAAAATTAACGATTTTAAGCGGGGCCATACCCCTTTTTCAGGCCCTAGCCGAACTTTTTGGGGGGCGCCAGCGTCTTAGCCCCTTGCTTAGGGTCGAGAACGTCTTCGATCTGGCGGGTGACGTCATCCATCGCGGCCATGCCGTCCACCACTTTAAGCACCCCTTTGGCGTCGTAATAGGGGAGAATCGGGGCGGTCTGGGTGTGATAGGTATGCAGGCGGCCCCGGACGGTTTCCTCGTTGTCGTCTGACCGGCGCTTCCAGATAGAGGCCTCGGGATCTTTGGGGTCCTCTTTCGCGCCGCATTTGTTGCACTGGTGGGGATCAGCGGGCTTTTTGAACTTGTCGTGATAACCCTCGCCGCATTTGCCGCAGGAGAAGCGGCCTGAGATGCGCTCGACGAGCTTGTCGTCGTCAACGCCGATCTGGATCACGCCGTCCAGCTTGATGCCCTTTTCCTTGAGCATCTTGTCCAGAGATTCAGCCTGCTCGACCGAGCGCGGGAAGCCGTCGAGGATAAAGCCGTTCTTGCAATCCGGCTGGTCGAGGCGCTCAGATATCATCTTCACGGTAATCTCGTTCGGCACAAGCTGGCCGGCGTCCATGATGGCCTTGATCTGCTGGCCCAGGGGATCGTTCTTGTCCTTCGTCCGCGCGCGAAACAGGTCTCCTGTCGAAATCGACGGAACATTGTGCTTTTCCGCCAGCCGGGTCGCCTGGGTGCCTTTTCCCGCTCCCGGTGGTCCGATCAGGATAACTCTCATCGCCGCGCCCCTCTCAATTTCGCCTTTTTGATAAGCCCCTCGTACTGGTGCGCCAGCAGGTGGGAATGAATCTGCGCCACGGTATCCATCATCACGGATACGGTGATCAGCACGCTGGTGCCGCCAAAATAGAACGGAATATTGAACTTCGACGTCAGGATTTCCGGCAGCAGGCACACGGCCGTCAGGTAGATGGCGCCGATGACCGTGATGCGCGTCAGGAGGTAATCGAGATAATCGCCGGTCGCCTTGCCGGGGCGGATGCCCGGCACGAAGCCGCCGTATTTGCGGAGGTTTTCCGCCGTTTCGTCGGGATTGAACACGATGGCGGTATAGAAAAACGCGAAGAAGACGATAAGGCCGCCGTACAGGGCCATATAAATCCCCTGGCCGCGCTGCAGGTGCATCGTGATGGTATTCAGGATTTCGGTCCCCCAGCCGGCGCCCGAGGCGCCGCCGGAAAAGCCGGTGATCGTCATGGGCAGAAGCAACAGGGACGATGCGAAGATGGGCGGGATGACGCCCGAGGTGTTCAGCTTGAGCGGCATATGGCTCGAATCGCCCCCCGTCATCTTGTTGCCGCCGACCATGCGTTTTGGATACTGCACGACGACTCTTCGCTGCGCGCGCTCCATGAACACGATAAAGGCGATGACGCCCGTAACGATAAAGGGAATGGCCAGAATGACCGGCGTCGACAGGGTGCCTTCATGACCCAGTTCGAGCACCTGGATAATGGCGCGCGGAATGCCCGCCACGATACCGGCGAAAATAATCAGCGATGTACCGTTACCGACGCCGCGCGTGGTGATCTGCTCGCCCAGCCACATCAGGAAGATCGTGCCCCCGACGATGGTGATGACAGTGGTGATTTCGAAATACAGGCCCGGATTGATGACGGCGGAACCGCCGCCGGCAGCCATGTTTTCAAGACCTTTCGCAAGCCCCCAGGCCTGGATGCCGGCCAGGAAAATCGTGCCGTACCGGGTATACTGGTTGAGGCGCTTGCGGCCTTGCTCGCCTTCTTTTTTCATCGCTTCCAGCTGCGGATTCATGGATGTGAGCAGCTGCATGATGATGGAGGCGGAGATGTAAGGCATGATGTTCAGCGCGAAGATCGACATGCGCTGCAGGGCGCCGCCCGAGAACATGTTGAACATGTCAAGGACGCTGCCCTTTTTGGAATCGAAAATATGCTCCCAGACAGTGGGGTCGATGCCGGGCAGCGGAACGTGCGTGCCGATGCGATAAATGATGATGGCAAACAGCGTGAACCAGAGGCGCTGCTTGAGCTCCTCCGCCTTGGAAAAGACGCCTAAATTGAGATTGGATGCAAACTGTTCTACAGCGGATGGCATGGTCTTCGATGTTCCTTCGACGGGTTCTTTTTCGCCCAGATAATTAGGTTGCGGGTATGACCTTACAAGAGCACCGTTATGCGTGCAAATGGTATTCGTAATCAAGGAGATATGTCATAATTCAAACGGCCTGCCGGTGATATCCACTGCAAAAAATATCCCCGCCGAAGCGGGGATATTCGATGTGCTGTACCTGATGGCTAGAAACCGCCGCCCCAAACACGCCATTTATTGTCGTGGCCCTGGACCAGGTTGATTGTCACCTGGTTAGCTGGAGGCATGACACAGGCGCCGCCGCTCTGCCCCACCTTATTGAACTTTACCGTCAGGCCGTTTTTTTTGGCAATCTCGGTAATTTCCGTTTTCACAGGATCATCTTTGGCATCGGTGACTTCGCGGTTTTTGAACTGTTCGAAAAGGTAGGAACTGTCTCTCATCACACTCTCCATGGGCTTTTACAAAAATTAAAACAGGGGAACTATATAACCCAAGCTGCAATATGTCAATGTATTATGTTATATAAATTCCTTCTGCGCCCTGCAAAAAAAATGCCCCCGCCACAGCGGGGGCATTTTAATTCGAAAATTCTAAAATCACCGGGAAGTATTACTTCGCGGCTTTCTTTTTCTCTCTCAGCAGTTTGTTCACTTTCGCCGGCAGAATTTCGACCTTGCCGCCCGCCTTTTCGACGGCTTTGACAGCCGATTCGGACGCCTTGGTCACGACGAAATTCGCCTTGGTCTTGAGCGGCGACGCGCCGGAGAGCAGCTTGAGGCCTTCGCCCGCGCAATAGATGACGCCAGCTTCGATCAATGCAGCCGCATCAATCGGCTTGGAGGCCGAGAGCTTTTTGCTGTCGAGCGCTTCCTGGATGGTGTCCAGGTTGACGGCCGACATGCAGCCGCGCTGGCTGGTGAAGCCGCGCTTGGGCATGCGGCGGATGAGCGGAGACTGGCCGCCTTCAAAGCCTTTCAGCGCCACGCCGGTGCGGGCCTTCTGGCCTTTCACGCCGCGGCCGCCGGTCTTGCCTTTGCCGGAGCCGATGCCGCGGCCGACGAGGATGCGGGTGTGCCGCGCGCCGGGATTGTCCTTGAGTTGATTGAGTTTCATGGTCGTCTTCCTTTAAACTGCAGGGCCTTTATGGTCCCTGATTATCTTGTTCGCATCGTCCAGAATGCGGCTGAACGTCTGGTCCATGTAGCTGAAAGGCACTTCGAGCTTACGGCCTTCCAGATGATCCTTGTTATGCTCCAGAACCGCCCCGCACAGCTTCGCATAGTGCTCATTGCCGGCAGCCGCCTTGTTAAAATGGCTTTCCAGCTTTTCGTACAATGTCGGCTTGCGCGGGGGCATGGGGCATTGTTCCTTATGCCGCCTCTTCGACGATGACGAGGTGTTTCACAGCCTCGATCATGCCGCGCACGGAGGGCGTGTCTTCCAGCACCTTCGAGCGGTGACGCTTGTTGAGGCCGAGGCCGATCAGCGTCGCTTCCTGCTTTGGAATGCGCGCGATAGTGCTGCCGATCTGCGTGACTTTCAGCTTCTTGCCGGATTTAGCCGGTTTTGCAGCGTCTTTCTTGGGCGCAGGGGCAGCTGCCTTGGGGGCTGCTGCCTTGGGAGCTGCCGCTTTCGGGGATGCTGCAGGCTTTTTAGCCGCTGCGGGTTTCTTTTCCTCAGTCATCAGACTTCTCCTTCTCATCGCCCTTGCGTCCGAGCACTTCGTTCACGCGGCGTCCGCGGCGGCCAGCCACCATGCGGGGGCTTTCCATTTTCTTGAAGGCTTCGAGGGCTGCTTTCACCATGTTATAGGGGTTGGACGAACCGATCGACTTCGCGACGACGTCCTGGATGCCCAGCACTTCGAACACGGCGCGGAGCGGACCGCCCGCGATGATACCCGTACCGGCAACGGCGGTGCGCAGGCGCACACGGCCAGCGCCGAAACGGGCCTCGATATCGTGGTGCAAGGTACGGCCTTCGCGCAGGGGGACGCGCATCATGCGGCGTTTCGCCTGGTCGGTCGCTTTCTTGATGGCTTCAGGCACTTCGCGGGCCTTGCCGGCGCCGGCACCGATGCGGCCGCGGCCGTCACCGACCACGACGAGGGCGGCAAAACCGAAACGGCGACCGCCTTTCACGACTTTGGCGACCCGGTTGATCGCGACAAGGCGTTCGACGAGTTCGCCGCCTTCGCGGTCCCCGCCTTCTTCGCGCTTTTCGCGGTCGCGGCGCTTGCCTCTGCCTTCGCCGCGGCCTTCGCCTTTTGAGGGTCTTTCAGACTTTGCGGGTCTTTCAGCGTTTGCCATTGTACTTTATTCCTTCACTTAAAAAGATAAACCGGCTTCGCGCGCGGCTTCCGCCAGCGCCTTGACGCGGCCATGAAATGCGTAGCTGCCGCGGTCAAATGCGACTTTCTCGACGCCGGCCTTCTTGGCACGCTCCGCAACAAGCTTGCCCACAGCAGCTGCTGCGCCCTTGTTGGAGGTACTCTTGATGGCCTTTTTCACGTCTGCGTCGACAGAAGACGCGGCGGCGAGCGTTACGCCCTTCGCATCGTCGATCACCTGCGCATAGATGTGCTGGCCGGAGCGATGCACCGAGAGGCGCGGACGCTTGTTGCCGTCGGAGGCTTTCTTCACCACCTTGCGGACCCGCCAGGAACGGCGTTGTTTTGCAGCTGTTTTTGCCATGATCGTTTAATCCTTCAATTACTTCTTCTTGCCTTCTTTGCGGCGGATGCGGCGGCCTTCGTAGTTGATGCCTTTGCCTTTATAGGGTTCCGGGCGCTTCATGAGGTACAGCTCGGCAGCCACCTGGCCGACTTTCTGCTTGTCAATGCCGGAGATCTCGATCTCGGTCTGCTTGGGCACTTTCACCTCGATGCCCTGCGGCACTTTGTATTTCACTTCGTGGGAAAAGCCGATCTGCAGCACGAGGTCTTTGCCCTGGAGCGCCGCGCGGAAGCCGACGCCCTCGATGACGAGGCGCTTCATGTAGCCTTCGGTCACGCCCTTGATCATGCCGCGGACCAGCGAGGCGGTCGTGCCCCACATCGTCGCTGCGCTGCGCGATTCGGAAAGCTTTTTCAGGTTGATAGCGCCGTCCTTCACTTCCGCTCCGATGTCGTTGGAAACGGTGAGGTGGAGTTCGCCCTTCTTGCCCTTGATGCTGAGCTTCTTGCCTTGAAGCTTCGCCTCAACGCCCTGCGGCAGCTTGATGGGGTGTTTTGCGATACGAGACATGTTAATTCACCTTTACCTTAGAACACACGGCACAGAATTTCGCCGCCCACGTTCGCTTCGCGCGCTTCCTTGTCGGAGAGCACGCCGCGCGGTGTGGAGAGAATCGAGATTCCAAGGCCGTTGAACACCCGCGGCACGTCCTTGATCTGGGTATAGACGCGGCGGCCTGGGCGAGACACGCGCGTGATTTCCTTGATCACGGGCTGGCCTTCGGAATACTTGAGTTCGATGTTGAGCGTAGCGCCGGCGCCGTTGTCGTTCTGAACGACGCTGAAGTCGCGGATGTAGCCTTCGCGCTTGAGGACGTCAAGCAGGTTGGCGCGCAGCTTCGACGCGGGGCTCTTCACTTCGGTCAGGCGGGCGGCCTGGCCGTTGCGGATACGCGTGAGCAAATCTCCGAGGGGATCGCTTAATGACATGTTTTGTTCTCCTTCCCTCTTACCAGCTGGATTTCGTAACGCCCGGGATCATTCCCTGAGAGGCGAGTTCGCGCATCATAAGGCGCGAGATTCCGAATTTACGGTAGTTGCCGCGCGCACGGCCCGTCAGCGCACAGCGGTTGCGAACGCGCGTCGGATGCGAGTTGCGCGGCATCTTCGCCATCTTCAGGCGCGCCGTGAAGCGCTCGTCGGCGGGCTTCGACATATCGTCGGCGATCGCCTTCAGTTTCGCCCACTTCGCAGCATACTTCTTGACGAGTTTCTTGCGGCGGTTGTTCTTGTTGACAGAGCTCAGTTTTGCCATTGTCTGTTACGTCCTTCTCTTAACGTGTGCGGAAGGGCATGCTGAAGCCCTTCAGTAATGATCTTGCCTCATCATCGGTGTTCGCGGTCGTGCAGATGATGATGTCCATCCCGCGGATCGCGTCGACCTTGTCGAAGTTGATCTCGGGGAAGATAATCTGTTCCTTCAGGCCCAGCGCGTAGTTGCCGTTGCCGTCGAAGCTCTTGTCCGACACGCCGCGGAAGTCGCGGATGCGGGGCATGGCGATCGTGATCAGGCGGTCGAGGAATTCGTACATGCGCGCGCCGCGCAGGGTCACCTTGCAACCGATGGGGATATCCTCGCGCAGTTTGAAGGCGGCGATGGCCTTGCGGGAACGCGTGACGAGCGGCTTCTGGCCCGTGATCGCGGTCATGTCGGCTACCGCGCCCTGGATTTTCTTCGAATCCTGCGCGTTCTCGCCGCAGCCCATGTTCACGACGATCTTGTCGAGGCGCGGAATGGCCATGTCGTTCTTGTAGCCGTACTGTTTTTTCAGCTCAGGCTTGATCTTCTCGTCGTAGAGCTTTCTCAGCCGCGCGTTATTTGCTTTGTTTGCTGTTGCCATTGTATGCCTCTCAATCAATCACTTCGCCGGAGCTCTTCGAAAAGCGCACCTTGCGATCGCCCACCGTCTTGTAGCCGACGCGGCCGGGCTTGTTGTTCTTCGGGTCGACAATCGCGACGTTGGAAACATGAATCGGCAGTTCGATCTTGTCGAGGCCGCCGGGGTTCGTCTGGCTGGGCTTGCGGTGCTTGGTCTGCACGTTGACGCCCTGCACAATCACCTTGAGTTCCTCAACGATGACCTGCTTCACTTCGCCGGTGCGGCCTTTGTCCTTGCCGGTCAGAACGACGACCTTGTCGCCTTTTTTGATTTTCAGTTTGCTCATGATTACAGCACCTCCGGCGCGAGCGAGATAATCTTCATGAAGTTCTTCGCGCGCAGCTCGCGGGTGACCGGTCCAAAGATACGGGTGCCGATCGGCTCGCCCTGCGCGTTGATGAGAACGGCCGCGTTGCGGTCGAAACGGATGATAGAGCCGTCATCGCGCTTGAGCGCCGTGCGGGTGCGGACGATGACCGCCTTGTGCACGGTGCCTTTCTTCACGCGACCGCGCGGAATGGCGTCTTTCACGGAAACGACGATCACGTCGCCGATGCCGGCCGTGCGCCGCTTGGAGCCGCCCAGCACTTTCACGCACATAACCTTGCGCGCGCCGCTGTTGTCGGCAACTTCCAGATTCGATTCCATCTGTATCATGGTCTTGACCTTTCTTTTTATCCCTAAGAGGGTTTCAAGCCCTGCTTGTTATTCGTCTTTCTTCGTCTTTTTGGCCGGCTTCGCCTTTGCTTCGGGCTTCGCTTCCGCCTTTGCGGGCGCGGCCTTGGGCGCGGCTTCGAGGCTGCGCTTCACCGAGGCGCGGCCTTGTTCGGCTTCATCGACCGTGCGGGCCTGGCTTTCGCCGAGCGCCTTGCCGCCGATGACACGCCATTTCTTCGTCTTGGAAAGCGGACGGCACTCCTCGATGGAGACCTGATCGCCGATTTTCCACTGGTTGGTTTCGTCATGCGCGGCATATTTCGCGGAACGGCGCATGATCTTTCCGTAGAGAGGATCGCGAAGCTTGCGCTCTACCAGGACCGTGACGGTCTTGGCGTTCTTGTTGCTGACGACTTTGCCTTCTAATACGCGACGAGGCATGTTCTGTTACTCCTTGGCTTTCTTTTTCTTCGGCGCCTTGTCACCTTCGGCCTTTGCGGCCTTGGGGGCTTTCGCGGCCTTCTTGGCCGTGGCGACGGGCTTCTTGCCCGACTTGATTTCGTTCAGCACCGTCTTGATGCGCGCGATGTCGCGGCGCACGATGCGCACCCGGCCGGTGTTCTCCAACTGGCCGGTGGACTTCTGGAAGCGGAAGTTGAACTGCTCCTTGCGGAGGTTCATGAGCTCGGTTTCCAGCTCGTCGGGTGTTTTTGCTCTCAAATCTGCGGTTTTCATGATCACGTCACCTTATGCTTGCTCGCGCGCGACGAAACGGCACTTGATCGGCAGTTTCGCGGATGCGAGGTCGAAAGCCTCTTCGGCGAGCTGGCGCGGAACGCCGTCCAGCTCGAACAGGATGCGGCCGGGCTTCACGCGGCACACGTAGAATTCGGGAGAACCTTTACCGGAACCCATGCGAACCTCGAGAGGCTTCTTCGACACGGGAACATCCGGGAAAATGCGGATCCAGAGACGGCCCTGGCGCTTCATGTGGCGCGTGATGGCGCGTCGCGCGGCTTCGATCTGGCGCGCGGTCAGGCGTTCCGGCTGCAGGGCCTTCAGGCCGAAACTGCCGTACGACAGGTAATTGCCCGAGGTCGCCTGGCCGTGAATGCGGCCCTTGTGCGCCTTCCTGAACTTCATTTTCTTTGGGGACATCATGGTCGTGGTTCCTTCTTACTCTTTCTTCCCTTTATGCCCGCGCCGGCTGCGATTCAGCCAGGCGCTTGTCGCGCGCCATCGGGTCATGGGCCAGGATCTCGCCTTTGAAGATCCAGACTTTCACGCCGATGATGCCGTAAGTCGTGAGCGCGCGGGACGTCGCGTAGTCGACGTCAGCGCGCAGCGTGTGCAGAGGCACGCGGCCTTCGCGGTACCATTCGCGGCGCGCGATCTCTGCGCCGGCGAGGCGGCCGGAGCAGTTCACGCGGATGCCGCCGGCGCCCAGGCGCTGTGCGGACTGAACGGCGCGCTTCATGGCGCGGCGGAAAGACACGCGGCGCTCGAGCTGCTGCGCGATGCCGTCGGCGACAAGCTGCGCATCCAGTTCAGGCTTGCGGATTTCGACGATGTTCAGCGTCACTTCGCCGCCCGTGAACTTGGACAGGTCCTTGCGGAGCTTTTCGATGTCGGAGCCTTTTTTGCCGATAATGACACCGGGGCGCGCCGAATGGATCGTGACGTTGGTCTTGTTCGCTGCGCGCTCGATGATGACGCGCGCGACACCCGCCTGCTTCAGGTTCTCAAGCACGTAAGCACGCAGCTTGATGTCCTGCAGCAGCTTGGTGGAATAATCTTTTCCAGCATACCAGCGGCTGTCCCAGGTGCGGTTGATGCCCAGTCTCAGTCCAATCGGGTTAACCTTCTGACCCATACTTTATACTCCTAAAACCTTTCGTTACGCGGCTTTGTTGTCTTCGGCCTTGGCTGCAGCGGCTTTCTTGCCGGACTTCTTCGCGGCGTCCTTGCTGCCCTTGGCTTTTTGTTTCTTCGGTTCTTCACCCGCCGCGCGTTCCTGCACGATGATGGTGATGTTGGAAAACGGCTTCTCGATGGGCGCCGAACGGCCGCGGCCGCGCGTGTGGAAACGGCCCATGACCAGCGTTTTGCCGACGGTTGCTTCTTTGACGAACAAACGGTCGACGTCGAGATTGTGGTTGTTCTCGGCGTTCGCGATGGCGGCTTCGAGAACCTTGCGCACCTCGCGCGCGACGCGGCGCTGCGAGAATTCAAGCGCGATCAGCGCCTGCTGCGCGGTCTTGCCGCGGATGAGCTGGGCCAAAAGGTTCAGCTTGCGCTCGCCGCCCTTGATATAGCGGGCCTTGGCGATCGCTTCGTTTTCCTTGCGGCGGGGTGCTTTTGCTTTTTTAGACATTGTTGTTACTCGCTCTTCGTCGCCGTTTTGTCCGCGCCGGCTGCCGTGTGCTGGAAGAACTGACGGGTCGGCGCGAATTCGCCGAGCTTGTGCCCGATCATGTTATCCGTCACGAGGACCGGAATGAACTTCTGGCCGTTATAGACACCGAACGTCAGCCCGATGAACTGCGGCAGGATGGTGGAACGGCGGGACCAGGTCTTGATGACCTCGTTGCGTCCCGACGCGCGCGCCTTCTCTGCCTTCTTCAGAAGGTAACCGTCGATAAAAGGACCTTTCCTTACGGAACGTGCCATGTGTCGCTACTCCTTTACTGGCCTGCCGCGAGACGCTTGTTCTTGCGCCGGCGCAGGATGAATTTATCAGTACGTTTGTTCTTGCGGGTCTTGCCGCCTTTGGCGCATTTGCCCCAGGGAGAGACCGGATGACGGCCGCCCGAGGATTTACCTTCACCACCACCATGCGGGTGATCGATCGGGTTCATCACGACGCCGCGGTTATGCGGCTTCCAGCCCATCCAGCGCTTGCGACCGGCTTTGCCGATCTGGACGTTGGAATGATCTGTGTTCGAAACCGCGCCGACCGTCGCCATGCAGTTGCCGTTGACGACGCGCAACTCGCCCGAGTTCAGCTTGATCTGGGTCAGGCCCGCGTCGCGGCCCACGATCTGAACCGAGGCGCCGGCGGAGCGCGCCAGCTGGCCGCCGCGGCCGGGATGCAGTTCCACGTTGTGGACCAGCGTGCCGACCGGGATGTTCTTGATCTGCATCGCGTTGCCAGGAAGGATGTCCGCGCGCTCGGAAGCGATGACCTTGTCGCCGGCGCCAAGGCGCTGGGGCGCAAGGATGTAGGCCAGTTCGCCGTCTTTGTACTTGATGAGGGCAATCCAGGCCGTGCGGTTCGGGTCGTACTCGAGACGCTCGACCGTGGCTTCGACGTTCAGCTTGTTGCGCTTGAAGTCGATGTTGCGGTAACGGCGCTTGTGGCCGCCGCCGCGATGCCAGGACGTGATCTCGCCGAAGTTGTTGCGGCCCGTCTTGCGATGGTGATCCTTGTCGATCAGCGATCTTTCAGGCTTGCCTTTCCACAGCTCGCTGCGATCAACACGGATCATCGTGCGAAGGCCGGGGGATGTCGGGCGGTATGATTTCAGTGCCATGTTACTTCCTCATCTCTTTTCGGGCTTATCGCCCAAATCTTCCTTAAACTCCGGTTGAAACGTCGATCGTCTGGCCTTCAGCCAGGGTGACGATCGCCTTTTTCCGGTCGCTGCGGAATGCCTTGCGGCCCTTGAAAATCTTGGTCTTGCCGAGCTGGATCGACGTGTTGATTTTCACGACTTTTACCTTGAACACCGCCTCGACAGCCGCGCGGATTTCTTCCTTGCGGGCGTCCAGCGGAACGCGGAAGGTGATCTGGTTGTACTGGGAGCCCATCGTCGCCTTTTCGGTGATGACGGGAGAGCGGATCGCCTGATAGAGAGCTTCCGTCACTTTGGCTACCGGTTTTTCTTTCTTCTTTGCGGCGGTCATTTCAGTCTTGCCTCCAGTTGGGCGACCGCGTCCTTCGTCAGCACGAGGATGTCGCGGCGCAGGATGTCATAGACGTTGATGCCTTTCTGGGGCAGCACGTCGATATTCTTGATGTTGCGCACGGCGCGGGTGAAGTTCACGTCGGGCGTTTCGTCAATGATGAGAGCCGAGGTGAGGCCGAGCGCGACGAGCGCCTTCGCCATTTCCTTGGTCTTGTGGTCTTTTGCTTTCGCCGCATCGAGAACGATGAGCTTGCCTTCCGCCTGCTTGGAAGACAGCGCGGTTTTCAGCGCCAGCTTGCGAACGGCTTTGGGCAGGTCATGCGAATGATCGCGCACGATCGGCCCGAAAATGACCGCGCCCTTGCGGAACTGCGGGCTGCGCAAGGAACCCTGACGGGCATTGCCGGTGCCCTTCTGGGCATAGGGCTTCTTGCCGGTGCCGGAGATCTCGCCGATCTGCTTGGTCTTATGGTTGCCGGAGCGGCGTTTCGCCAGCTGCCAGTTCACCATGCGATGCAGGACGTCCTTGCGGGGCGTCAGGCCGAAGATGGCATCGCTCAGGTCGATGTCACCCACTTTTTTGTTATCGAGGCTTTTTACGGCGACTTTCATGGTTCATACCTTCCTTAAGCCTGGGCCGCTTCAGCCGGAGCTGACTCGGAGGTGGCTTTTGACTTCAGGCCGGCCGGCTTCGGCGCGTCCTTCGGCAGTTTTTTCTTGATAGCGTCGCGGACCGTGACCCAGCTGCCTTTGTGGCCGGTAACGGCGCCTTCGACGGCGATAAGGCCCTTTTCGGGATAAACGGCGACGACGCGCAGGTTGGGAACGGTGCGATTCTTGTTACCCATTTGGCCCGCCATCTTCTTGTTCTTGAAGACGCGGCCGGGCGACTGGCGCTGGCCGGTCGAGCCGGGGGTGCGGTGCGAGACCGACACGCCGTGCGTGGCGCGGAGACCCGCGAAGTTCCAGCGCTTCATGACGCCCTGGAAGCCTTTGCCGAGGGTCACGCCGCTCACGTCCACGAACTGGCCGGGGACGAAGTGCGTCACGCAGAGCTCGGCGCCGACTTCGAGCACGCTGTCATCCGACACGCGGAATTCAGAAACATGCACCTTGGGCTCGACCTTCGCCTTGGCGAAATGGCCGCGCTCGGGCTTGGTGCAGCTTTTCACTTTTTTGGCGCCGGCGCCCAGCTGAAGCGCGGTGTAGCCGTTTTTCTCTTTCGTCTGCACGGCGACAACCTGGCAGCCCTCGACCTTGAGGAGGGTCACGGGAACATGCTTGCCGTTCGCGTCAAATATACGCGTCATGCCAAGCTTCTGTGCAATCAAACCGGTACGCATTTTATTCGTCCTTCTTCTTAAACCTATTCAAGCTCTTAGAGCTTGATCTCCACGTCCACGCCCGCGGCCAGATCCAGCTTCATCAAAGCATCGATCGTCTGCGGCGTCGGGTTGATGATGTCCAGGAGACGCTTGTGGGTGCGCATCTCGAACTGCTCGCGCGACTTCTTGTCCACGTGCGGGGAGCGCAGGACCGTGAACTTCTCGATCCGCGTGGGCAGCGGGATGGGACCGCGCACTTCTGCGCCCGTCCTTTTCGCTGTGCTCACGATCTCCTTCGTCGACTGATCGAGGATCCTGTGATCATAAGCACGGAGCCTGACCCGGATATTTTGCGCTTCCATTTTATCAATCCTTCTTTTTCTCTTTAGAGCAGACCCCGCCGCTTCAACGGCGGGGTCTTAATCTCTATACCTTCGTTACTCGATGATCGAGGCAACAACGCCCGCGCCCACCGTGCGTCCACCCTCGCGGATGGCGAAACGCAGGCCCTGGTCCATGGCGATCGGAGCGATCAGCTCGATTTCCATGGTGATGTTGTCGCCTGGCATGACCATCTCGACGCCGTCGGGGAGTTTCACCACGCCCGTCACGTCCGTCGTGCGGAAGTAGAACTGAGGGCGGTAGTTGGTGAAGAACGGCGTGTGACGTCCGCCTTCGTCCTTCGTGAGGACGTAAGCTTCTGCCTTGAACTTCGTGTGCGGCTTGATCGAGCCGGGGGCGCAGAGAACCTGGCCACGCTCGACTTCCTCGCGCTTCGTGCCGCGCAGCAGGGCGCCGATGTTGTCGCCAGCCTCGCCCTGATCGAGCAGCTTGCGGAACATTTCAACGCCGGTGATGACGGTTTTCTGGGTGGGGCGGAGGCCGACAATCTCGACTTCCTCGCCAACCTTGATGATGCCCTGCTCGACGCGGCCCGTGCAGACCGTGCCGCGGCCGGAGATGGAGAACACGTCTTCCACCGGCATCAGGAACGGCTTGTCTTTCGGGCGTGCCGGCGTCGGGATGTTTTCGTCGACGGCTTTCATCAGAGCCAGGATGGCTTCTTTGCCGAAGCCGTCCGACTTGCCTTCGAGCGCGGAGAGAGCCGAGCCCTTGATGAAGGGGATTTTGTCGCCGGGGAATTTGTATTTGGTCAGGAGTTCGCGGACTTCCATCTCGACGAGGTCCAGGAGTTCCTTGTCGTCGACCATATCGCACTTGTTCAGGAACACGACGATGGCGGGAACGCCGACCTGACGCGCGAGCAGGATGTGTTCGCGGGTCTGGGGCATCGGGCCGTCGGCAGCGGAAACGACGAGGATCGCGCCGTCCATCTGGGCTGCGCCGGTGATCATGTTCTTCACATAGTCGGCGTGGCCGGGGCAGTCGACGTGCGCGTAGTGGCGCGCGTTGGTTTCGTATTCGACGTGCGCGGTCGAAATCGTGATGCCACGCTCGCGCTCTTCCGGCGACTTGTCGATCTGGTCATAGGCCGTGTAGGTGGCTTTGCCCGATGCCGCGTTTTCAGCGAGAACTTTCGTGATCGCAGCGGTCAGCGAGGTTTTGCCATGGTCGACGTGACCGATGGTGCCAATGTTGACGTGCGGTTTGTTCCTTTCAAACTTACCTTTAGCCATCTTAGTATTTCCTTCCTTGCAATTGTCAGTATCTAGTCGTTGTTAGAGTTGATAGTTAAGCCATTTTCGCCTTCACTTCATCAGCGATGGCCGTCGGCACCTGTTCGTAATGATGGAATTCCATCGAGTACTGTGCGCGGCCCTGACTCATGGAGCGCAGGGTGTTGATGTAGCCGAACATGTTCGCGAGCGGGACCATGGCGGTAATGACGCGCGCGTTGCCGCGGCTGTCCATGCTGCCCACCTGTCCGCGGCGGCTGTTCAGGTCGCCGATGACGTCGCCCATGTAGTCCTCGGGCGTCACGACTTCGACTTTCATGATGGGCTCGAGCAGAACCGGCTTGCACTTCGGAATCCCCTCGCGGAACGCGGCGCGGGCCGCGATTTCGAAAGCGAGGGCCGAAGAGTCGACGTCGTGGTAAGCGCCGTCGTACAGGACAGCCTTGAAGTCGATGCAGGGGAAGCCGGCGACAACGCCGGTGTCCTTGATGGACTCGAGGCCTTTTTCGACGCCCGGAATGAATTCCTTGGGAACCGAACCGCCGGTGATGTCTTCTTCGAAGATGAAGCCGGAACCGACTTCACCCGGCTCGAAGCGGATGATGACGCGGGCGTACTGGCCCGAGCCGCCGGACTGCTTCTTGTGGGTGTAATCGATTTCGCCGATCTTGGTGATGGTTTCGCGGTACGCGACCTGCGGAGCGCCGATGTTGGCTTCGACCTTGAATTCGCGCTTCATGCGGTCGATGATGATGTCGAGGTGCAGTTCGCCCATGCCGCGCAGGATCGTCTGGCCGCTTTCGGCGTCCGAGTTGACGCGGAGCGAGGGGTCTTCCGCCGCGAGGCGCGCGAGCGCCATGCCCATTTTCTCCTGGTCGGCCTTGGTTTTCGGCTCGACAGCGATGGAGATGACGGGTTCGGGGAAGGTCATGCGCTCGAGAACGACGGGCTTGTCGGGGTCGCAGAGCGTGTCGCCGGTCGTCGTATCTTTCATGCCGACAAGAGCCACGATGTCGCCGGCGGAGGCTTCCTTGATCTCTTCGCGGTTGTTCGCATGCATGAGGAGCATGCGGCCGATGCGCTCTTTCTTGTCCTTCACCGAGTTAATAACGTAGGAACCGCTTTCCAGTCTGCCGGAATAGATGCGGCAGAAGGTGAGCGAGCCGACGTAGGGGTCGTTCATGATCTTGAACGCGAGGCCGGCGAAAGGCTCTTTCTCGTCGGGCTTGCGGATGATGATTTCTTCCGGGTTGCCGGGCGCGGTGCCTTCGATCTGCGGCATCTCGAGCGGGTTCGGGAGATAATCCACGACGGCATCCAGCAGCGGCTGGACGCCTTTGTTCTTGAAGGCCGCGCCGCAGAGGATGGGGACGAATTTATAAGCAATCGTGCCCTTGCGGATGCATTTCTTCAGCGTCGCGATGTCGGGCTCTTTGCCGTTCAGGTATTCTTCCATCGCCTTGTCGTCCATTTCGACGGCAAGCTCGACCATTTTGGTGCGGTATTCCTTGGCTTTTTCTTTCAGGTCGGCGGGAATCTCGAGTTCCTGGAATTCTGCGCCCAAGGCTTCATCTTTCCAGATGATGGCTTTCATTTTCAGCAGGTCGACGAGGCCGACGTGCTCGGCTTCGGTGCCGATGGGGAGCTGGGTGACCAGCGGAACCGCGCCGAGGCGGTCGATGATCATGTCGACGGTGCGGTAGAAGTTCGCGCCGATGCGGTCCATTTTGTTGACGAAGCAGATGCGCGGCACGCCGTATTTGTCGGCCTGGCGCCACACGGTTTCAGACTGGGGCTCGACGCCGGCGACGGAGTCAAACACGGTCACGGCGCCGTCGAGGACGCGCAGCG